>JAZKGS010000088.1:0-22026 GCA_040385805.1 Pseudomonadota bacterium
TTGAGAAACTGCGCGCGATTGACGCAGGCGGCGCACTGGCATCGCGCATCCATGCGCTGGAGGCAATCGCCGCAACGGTCGCAGGTCGGGCCAATGTCACACTCGACCCAACTGAACGGCACGGCTTTGAATATCAAAGCTGGTTCGGCTTTACGATCTTCGCCAAGGGCTACAGCGCTGCGCTGGGTCGCGGCGGCACATATTATATCGACCGTGCGGATGGCGCACCAGAAGCGGCAACTGGCTTCTCGCTCTATCCCGATCCGTTAATAGATCTGGCCGAAGAAACCACAGTCCAGCGTCTTTTCCTGCCGCTCGGTACGGATGCCGCCACCGGCGCGAAATTGCGAAGTGAAGGCTGGATCACGGTTGCCGCATTGGATGAGAATGACAGCCCGGCCTTGTTGGGTTGCACGCACAAATGGGCCAACGGACAGGCCATTCCAGTCTGAAATCGTGTTCCACGCAGCTTTAGGGTGGACGCAAGCGTCACATAATCATAACGGAGCCTACGGCGAATCCCTTCGCAGGAAAAACCTCCTGCGCAGAAAAAGGCCCCAGAGCTATCTGGCTTTGACAGGGAATATCTGATGGCGAATGTAACCGTAATTGGCGCGCAATGGGGCGACGAGGGCAAAGGCAAGATTGTCGACTGGCTGGCGGAACGCGCCGATGCCGTCGTCCGCTTTCAAGGCGGGCATAATGCCGGCCATACGCTCGTCGTTGGCGACAATGTCTATAAATTGTCGCTGCTGCCGTCAGGAATTGTCACTGGCACATTGTCGATCATCGGCAATGGCGTGGTTCTCGACCCATGGGCACTACGCGACGAAATGGCGAAGCTACGTGGACAGGGCGTTTCGATCACCACCGAAAATTTTGCGCTGGCCGATAACTGCGCGTTGATCTTGCCGATCCACCGCGACCTTGATGGTCTGCGGGAAACTGCGGCGGGTTCAGGCAAAATCGGGACCACAGGCCGCGGGATTGGCCCGGCTTATGAAGACAAGGTTGGCCGTCGCGCAATCCGCGTGTGTGATCTTGCACATTTGGATGCGCTGGATGCCCAGCTTGACCGCTTGTGCGCGCACCATGACGCGTTGCGCGCCGGATTTGGCGAGCCTCCAGTGGACCGTGCGCGCCTGATCGCTGACCTTAAAGAAATCGCACCGTTCGTTCTCGAATATGCGCAGCCTGTTTGGAAGCGCCTGAACAAGGTGCGTAAGGCGGGCGCGCGGATTTTGTTTGAAGGCGCGCAGGGCGTGTTGCTTGACGTTGATCATGGCACATATCCGTTCGTGACGTCGTCCAACACCGTCTCGGGCACAGCCGCGTCGGGTTCCGGCCTTGGGCCAAGCGCGGCGGGCTTTGTGCTGGGTATTGTCAAGGCCTACACCACGCGCGTCGGGTCAGGACCGTTCCCTACCGAGCTTGAGGATGAAACCGGTCAGCGGCTTGGCGAACGCGGTCATGAATTTGGCACTGTCACTGGCCGCAAGCGCCGCTGTGGCTGGTTTGATGCGGTAATCGTGCGCCAAAGCTGCGCCGTATCCGGTGTTACCGGCATCGCGCTGACCAAGCTTGATGTCCTGGACGGGTTTGACACCATCAAGATTTGTACTGGCTATCGCCTGAACGGCAAGGTCTACGACTATTTGCCTGCACATGCCGCAGAGCAGGCCGCCGTGGAACCCATCTATGAAGAAATGCCCGGCTGGCAGGAAACGACTGCTGGAGCGCGCAGTTGGGCGGACCTTCCTGCACAGGCAATCAAATATATCACGCGGGTGCAGGAGTTGATTGAAACGCCGGTTGCCTTGGTGTCCACCTCGCCGCAGCGCGAGGATACCATCTTGGTGCGCGATCCCTTCGCCGACTAACCGCTTTTCAATTCCGCCTTAAGCCGCAGGCTTGCCCGCCAGAAAAAGAATGCGGGGATCAGCCCAAGCCATGCCGCGCCATACAATACCCAACGGACGCTTTCATCGCCAGCAAATGGCTTGAAGGCGTCTGACATCATGCCGAACAACAATGGTCCAAGGCCCAGGCCAATCAGGTTTTGCGCGAACAGCATGACGGCGGCGGCAATGGCGCGCGCCTCGGGCTTTACCAGCCCCTGTACGCAGGCATAGGTCGGGCCGTAATAGGCCGCATTCAACGCAGTCGGAACGATCAACAAGACAATCGCTACGCGCCAGTCGGTCGCGAAATAGCCCAGAAACAGGATTGGCGTTGCAATGACCATCCCCATTGCGGGGGTGGTCAGCAAATGGCGCTTATCAATCTTGCCAAACCTGTCGGCCATCATGCCGCCAAGCCATGTGCCGATCATGCCGGCGACCCCCAAAACAAGGCCAAGCAACAGCCCGGTCTCGCCAGGGCTAAGACCGTGCGAGCGAATGAACAATATGACTGCCCAGACGCCTTTGCCATAGGATAAAAACGCGGTGAACGATGCAGCGACCGCCAGCATGACAAAGGCCCGAGAGCTGAATACTTCCTTTAAAGCTTCCTTTGTCGAGAGGACTGCACGTGCCTTTTCGCCCGATAATGCGCGGGCGGCAGCCTCGGCTTTGCGCGGCTCACGCAAGATGAAAGGGAGGAAAGCGGCCAATATTAAGCCAGGAATGGCAACGACCATGAAGGCCGAGCGCCAGCCATAAGCATCGTTCAATGCACCCCCGATGACAAGACCCATCAAGCTGCCAATGGGAATGCCGAGCCCGTAAAATGCGATGGCCGACGACCGTTTTTCCGGCGGTACGCTGTCGGTGATAAGTGAATGTGCGGCAGGCGTGCACCCAGCTTCGCCAACACCAACGCCTACGCGGGCAAGCGCCAGCTGCGCGAAATTCTGCGCAAAGCCACATAAAGCGGTCATGGCTGACCAGACGGCTAGAGATATCGAGATCAGGCCAACCCGGTTGGTTCCACTATTGTCCGCATAACGCGCGATGGGGATACCGAGCAGCGTATAAAAAAGCGCAAACGCAAGTCCCGTTAACAGTCCGATCTGCGTATCCGACAGGCCAAGATCGCGGCTGATTGGGTCAGCCAGAATGTTGACAATCTGCCGATCGAGAAAATTCAGGACATAGACAATCATCAATATCCACAACAGCACTCTTGGATTTGTAACTGTCGGTTTTGCTGGGGTTGCCGTTTTGGCTTCGTCCATGAATGTCTCCTCTTCCACCTTCGTTATGGAATGTTTTTTGACATTGTCAAAGGCTTGGAGCATTGATGAAAAGGAAGTTGTAAATTGCTGTATCGGACCACAGGCGCGTAAAATCAGATAGCCTGCAAACTCTTTCATTGACTGTTGTCAACTTCGCGGCTCTTGGGGCAGAATGACCACGCGCGAAACGACGGCTCTAATGCCTCTCGATGATCTGGACTTAAACCTGTCATTCGGCGACCGCTTCATGGTCATGGCTTATGGTGCCATTCAGTGGCCTTGGTTGCTGCGCAGCCTTGATGGGGGCCGCAAAAAAGATAAGGCCGATTTGCTTGCCTATCTTGACTTGCCGCTTGATGCGCTGCCTAACTTAGGCAGCTGGAAAGCCGACACCCATTTTTTATGGCACATTGTTTCGGCTATAGAAGAAATGCGTCCGGCGCAGGTGGTCGAACTAGGCTGTGGCGCATCGACGTTCGTCGCTGCGCGCGCGCTGCAGCTTTTTGGCGGCGGAAAGATTGTGAGTTTCGATCAACACGCCGAATTTGCAGAAACCACGCAAGGCTGGGTTCGTGAGAACAAGATGGATGCAGAGATCCGCCATGCGCCATTGGGCCCGCCGCCAAGTGGCTGGCCTGGCCATTGGTATCAGTTGACCGATGTCCCGAGCGAAATTGACCTCCTCATCGTCGATGGACCGCCATGGGCAATTCATCCACATGTGCGCGGCGCAGCATCGAGTTTATTCCCGCTGATCCGTCCCGGCGGCCGCGTACTGCTTGACGACGCGGCACGGCCGGGAGAACGCGTCGTTGCACGGCGCTGGCGCAAAGAGCATCGCAACATGGAATTCACGCTCGACAGCAAAGGCGCCAAGGGCACTCTGCTTGGTTTCAAACACCCAATTTAAAGCTTGGTCGTCCGTTCGTCGGTCACCATATCTTCCGCAAGATCAAGTCCGGCCTTCCCGCCCGCAATGGTGTGGGCAGGGGCGTGTGGTGATTCGATATATTCCGGCTCTTCAACCTCAAGCATGCCCTCCCATTTGGTGATGACTGACGTTGCAACGGCGTTGCCAACAACGTTGGTCGCCGTGCGGCCCATGTCGAGGAACTGGTCAATCGCAAGGATGAGCGCGACGCCCTCCACTGGCAAGTCGAACATTGCCAATGTGCCGGTGATTACCACCAGCGACGCGCGCGGTACGGCGGCCACACCCTTGGAAGAAATCATGAGCGTAAGCAGAATAAGTATTTGCGTGCCAATCGACAGGTCAATGCCATAAGCTTGCGCGATAAATAGCGTCGCAAAGCTCATATACATCATCGAACCATCAAGGTTGAAGCTGTAGCCCAAGGGAAGCATGAAGCCGGAAATCCGGCGCGGAACGCCAAATCGGTCAAGCTGTTCAAACAGCTTGGGTAATGCTGCCTCGCTGGACGCGGTCGAAAACGCGATCAGCATCGGTTCGCGAATGTAGCGGATGAGCGTCCATATCCGCCGCCCCAAAAAGATTCCGCCCAGCGACAGGAGAATGATCCACAATAAGGCCAGCGACAGGTAGAATTCTGTGACCAGTTCCAAGTAGGTTGCAAGGATCGCAAGACCACTTTTCGACACAACAGCCGCCAGTGCGCCAAACACCGCGATAGGTGCATAGCGCATGACATAATGCGTAATCTGAAGCATCATTTCGGCAAGCGCTTCGGCGCCCCGAACCAGTGGAGCGCCCTTTTCACCCAATGCCGAAAGCGCGATGCCAGCGAACAAAGCGAACACCAAAATCTGCAAGATGTTGTTGGTCGCCATCGCTTCAAATGCATTCTTGGGAAAAATCGACAGGATGAATTCCCAGAAGTCGAGTTTCTTGACTTCACCCACCGTCGCTGCGGCATTCGCGATGGTATCGACAGGCGCACCAACACCTGGCTGGAACAGGTTCACCATCAACAGGCCAAGGCCGATCGACATGAAGCTGGCGATGATAAACCACGTGATTGCGCGAAAGCCGATCCGGCCAAGTGCGGTGCTGTCGCCCATATGCGCGATGCCTACCACAATTGTCGATAGGATCAGCGGCGCGACCAACAGCTTGATTAGATTTAGGAAAATATCAGAAAGAAGCTTGAACGTCTTGGTCAGATATTCAAACTGCGTGCTATCTGGCGCAAAACTGACATGGACTGCGTAGCCGGCCGCCACGCCCAGGATCATTCCTGCCAAAATCCACAATGTAAGCCTTTTATCCACGCAACCCTCCGAACATTCGTTATTTCGGGTGACGCTACACAGGAGCAATGACGCTCGCAACAAGTTACAGACGTGACTTGTTTAAGCCT
Organism: Pseudomonadota bacterium; assembly: GCA_040385805.1. Lineage (GTDB taxonomy): Bacteria > Pseudomonadota > Alphaproteobacteria > Sphingomonadales > Sphingomonadaceae > Sphingorhabdus_B. Next base: position 5,518 of record JAZKGS010000088.1, read on the forward strand.
TGGAAGAGCGTCATAAGCCTTGTAATTAAATTACAACGCAGTTTGCCGTTGTTTATGGCACATAACCATTTGCTTGCGGGCTCAGGAGATAATTTCATGGCGGCCGCCAAAATTGCTAAAACTACCGGAAAAATAGACAAGACCCTTTTGAAGGATATGGTGTCTGCCTTCGTCGAAACTGCCTTGCCGGGCGAAAATGAAGGCTTTGATGCCAAGGCAGCGGAGGACGCGGCGCGCTTCACGATTGAGACTGGCCTTCACCGTAAGCCTGGTACCGCGGCCATCGCGCTGGATAGCTTCACAGATTCGCGCGGCCGTTTGATGATGCGCATTGCGCTGAACAATGACGATATGCCCTTTTTGGTGGACTCCGTTTCGTCGGCGGTTGCCGCTTATGGCATATCTGTAAAGCGCATCATTCACCCAGTATTGAGCGTCCTGCGCGATGATTCCCTTGCGCTGACCTCTATCAGCCGCAAGCGGCACGACGGGCAGTCCCGCGAATCCTTCATCTATCTGGAAACAGAACGCGTTGACGCCAAGGAGCGCCGCCAACTTGAAGCGCACCTAGCCGCTGTCCTTGCTGATGTCCGCGGCGCAGTGACTGATTGGCGCGACATGCTTGCGGCCTTGTCCGCTGATGCTGATAGCCTGCCGGACAGCGAAGGCACTGCTCTCATTCGCTGGTTCCTCGACAATAATATGACGATATTGGCGCATGAACAGATCAGCAGCGATGGCACGCGGTCCGAACGGCTTGGATTGTCACGCGTCACCAATGCACCCATTCTCTCGGAAGACAGTGTTAGCCTTGCCATCAACTGGTTTGAAGGCGGCGGCGTTGCGCCTCTGGTGCTTAAGTCCAACCGGGTCTCGACCGTCCATCGCTCTGTGCAATTGGATCTCATCGTTGTCCCGGTTAAAACGGGGGACCGCATCACCGGTTTAGCGATCACTGCCGGGCTATGGACGAGTGCGGCACTCGCTACTGCTCCTGAAGAGATACCGGTGCTCAGAACCCATCTGGCGTCGCTTATGGAGCGTTATGGCTTTGACCCGTCGGGCCACGCCGGCAAAGCGATGGCGCATGCTCTGACCGCGTTGCCGCACGACCTTTTGGTTGCGCTCAAGATTGATGATCTGGAACGTGTGACGTTGACTGCGATGTCGCTTACCGACCGCCCGCGACCGCAGCTAATTGCACTGCGGTCGCCTTTGGGTCGTCATCTATATATCTTTGTCTGGTTGCCGCGTGATGATGTGTCGACGGGTATCCGTAAGCAAATTCAGAACATGCTCCTTGATGCGACGGGTGGCGGTCTGCTTGGCTGGACCATCGGGTTGGAAGATGGCGGCGTTGCCTTACTGCGCTACACGCTCGATTTGCCAGACCGCGCGCAGAAAGTGGATGAAGCCGGGCTTGATGCAAAGCTTGAACTGATGGTGCGCGGGTGGGAGCCAGCAGTCGAAGCATCATTGGCGCAACTCACCGACGAAAAGCGCGCAGCCGCTATGCTTGTGCGTTATGGTGCCGGATTTCCGGCCAATTACCGCAGCACCTATTCGACCGACGAAGCCGCGCGCGACATGATTGGTCTGCTCGCCATGGAGCGCGACCATAGCAAAATTACCCGTTTGTTCGTGGAAGACGAAAAACTTCGCCTCAAGATTTACAGCGGCGGTGGCGCCTTGCCGTTGAGCGACGTCGTGCCAGCACTCGAAAATTTCGGTTTCGATGTTTTGGAAGAATCGCCGACGGCGTTGGGCGATGGAGATTATATTCATGACTTCCGTCTGGCCTTACGTGGCGGCGACATCTCGTCGGTATTGGAAAACCCGCAAATTCTCGAAGGCGCGCTGAGCCAGGTTCTGGACGGCACATTTGAAAATGATGTGTTTAATCAGCTCGTCACAATTGGCGGGCTTGAGCCGCAATCGGTCATATGGCTTCGTGCATGGTATCGGTATCTGCGTCAGGCGGGCGTCACCTACGGCATGCCAACAGTGGTTTCGGCTTTGGCCAAGAACGCCAATGTGACGCGGTCGATTATATCGCTGTTCGATGCGCTGCATAATCCTGCGACCAACGGCAGCCGCGATAAAGAGGCAGCAAAGTATCAAAGGTCGATCAACGCGGACCTCGCGGCAGTGTCGGCCATTGATGAAGATCGCATCCTTCGGCGTTTTCTGGCGGTTGTTCTGGCAACAGTGCGCACCAACGCGTTTTCCGCCGCTGCTGCCGAGGCTTTGGCCTTCAAACTGGATTGCGCCAAAGTCCCCGGCCTGCCAGCGCCGCTCCCCTGGCGCGAAGTCTTTGTCTATTCGCCGCGCGTAGAAGGTATTCACTTGCGCGCTGGACCTGTTGCTCGTGGCGGCTTGCGCTGGTCCGACCGGCGCGATGACTACCGCACCGAGGTGCTTGGCCTGATGAAGGCACAGCGCGTTAAAAACGCGGTTATCGTTCCGACGGGCGCCAAAGGTGGGTTCTACCCCAAACGCCTGCCCGACATGCGCGTTGACCGCGATGCGTGGTTTGCAGAAGGCACCGAGGCGTATAAGATTTTCATCCGGACGTTGCTTTCGATTACGGACAACATCGTCAACGACCGCATCGTCCACCCCGACGACGTTGTAATCCACGATGGCGATGACCCCTATTTTGTTGTTGCTGCGGACAAGGGCACCGCGACATTCTCCGACACCGCCAACGCCATCGCACTTGAGCGTAATTTCTGGCTTGGCGACGCGTTCGCCAGTGGCGGCTCGGTTGGTTATGACCATAAGGCGATGGGCATTACCGCAAAGGGCGGATGGTTATCCGTACAGCGCCATTTTGCCGAAATGGGCATTGATGTCCAAAAGGAACCGGTCACGGTTGCTGGCGTGGGCGACATGTCAGGTGACGTCTTTGGAAACGGCATGCTGCTATCGAAGACGCTGAAAGTCGTCGCAGCGTTCGACCATCGGCACATCTTCCTCGACCCCGATCCCGACCCGGCAGCAAGTTGGAAAGAACGCCAGCGCCTATTCAACCTGTCACGGTCCAGCTGGCTCGATTATGATGCGAACCTAATCTCCAAAGGCGGCGGCGTATTCGCCCGCACGGAAAAAGTAATTAAAACAACATCTGAAATCCGAAGCTTGCTTGGCATTGATGCGAAGGAAATCGAACCCTCCGCATTGATGACGGCGATCTTGAAAGCACCCGTACAATTGATGTGGTTTGGCGGGATTGGGACATATATCAAGGACCGGAGCGAGAGCCATCTGGATGTCGGCGACCCAGGCAATGATGCCATTCGCGTGAATGGCGCGGATGTGCAGGCACAAGTCATTGGCGAGGGCGCGAACCTTGGCGTCACCCAAGCGGGCCGTATTGGCTATGCCCTGCGCGGTGGCCGCATCAATACCGACTTTATCGACAACAGCGCTGGCGTCGATTGTTCCGACAATGAAGTGAACATCAAAATCGCGCTCAACGCACAAATGCGCGCTGGCAAGTTGAAGGAACCCGCCCGCAACGTCTTGCTCGCGGAGATGACCGATGCGGTCGCGCATTTGGTGCTGGAGGATAACCGTCTCCAGACGCTTGCTTTGTCGATTGCAGAAACGGGCGGGGCCGGCGATCTCCCGGCCTATGTCCGGCTTATCGAAATTTTTGAAGGCTCTGGCCGGCTTGACCGTGTGGTCGAGGGATTGGCACCCAATGAAGAGTTGTTCCGGCGTGCAAGCGAAGGCCGCGGGCTCACGCGGCCGGAACTCGCAGTGTTGCTGGCGACGGCCAAGCTGGCAGCGCAGGATGGTGTTGAGGAAGCGCCACTTGCGCAAGACGATTCCATGGACAGCGAGCTTTTGGCGGCATTCCCGGACTTGATGGTCAAATCGCACAAATCGGCGATACTGGCACACCGCCTGCGCAAGGAAATTATCGCGACCAAATTGGCCAACCGGATGATCAACCGGCTTGGCATGTTGAATCCGTTCGAACTGGCGGAAGAAGAAGGCTGCGGCCTTGGCGATGTGGCTGCGGCCTTTGCCATTGCCGAACGGATTTATGATTTGCCGTCCTTGTGGAGCGCCATTGATACGACAGCGATGCCAGAGTCCACACGTCTGATGCTGTTCAATCAGGCCGCCGTGGAAACCCGCGCGCAGATGGCGGATATTATCCGCAACGCGCATGAAGGCCGCGACGTCAGCGCCGCGACTGCGGTTTACGCTCCGGTTGTGCAAAAGCTGACGGCTGCATTGGAGGGGCTGCTACCTAATGATGTGCGTCTTCAAACCGAACGCTTTGGCGCGCGGTTGACGGAAAATGGCGCGCCACGCAAAATCGCGGATCGTCTGGTGCAACTGGCGCAGCTTGATGGTGCCATCGGGCTGGCTGCGCTGTCTTCATCACAAAAGGGCGATGTGACCGCGCTAACGCGGGCGTTCACCGCCATCGGCGATGCGCTTGGCTTAAGCTGGGCACAGGGAACCGCGATGCAGATGGACCCGCAAGATCCGTGGGAGCGGCTATTGGTCGCAGGATTGGCCCGAGACTTCCAAACCATGCGTCTGGATTTCCTGCGGCGTCGTGCTGCGAAAAAGCCGCTTGAGGATACGCAAGCCTGGCTTGAGGCCAATGCGGTTCGCGTGCGGGCGTTCAAGGCGATGGTCGACCGCGCGCGCATGACGGGTATGCCGACCCCCGCCATGTTGGCGCAGGTCGCGGGGCAGGCAAGGGTAATGCTGGGGCGCTAACGCCTCAGCTTTTCTCGCCTAAGCCAGCCGGATTACCCTTCGTCGACGGATTTGACGCATTTTGCTTCTTGGGCTTCTCGGCCTTTGGCTTGCGGACTTCGCGGCTCGATTTCTTTTGGCTCTTTGCCATGATCGTTTCCTTCAGGGGGGAGGCGGGAATCAGTTCAGCGTAGGTCAGTTTGATCTGACCAACTTAAGCTGAAGATAAGCATGAAACACCCTTGTTATAAGGGTGCTTGCTAATAGGGCGGTTTAAGCGACGGCCTCTGCGGTGCGTTTATAGATGCTGTTCAGCGGGCTACGGAAAAGCTTCATCACCATTGGTTCGAAAAATTCGATCGGGAGTGTGTCATAATCCGGGTCGAAGGACGGACAATCATATTTGTCGATAAATTCTTCGGTATCGGCAAACCATTCATGACCGCGAAACTTCTCCCGAATGTCGCGGTCGAGGCCCAAATGGTGAAAGAAATTATGCCCTTGGAAAATGCCGTGATTTTGCACAATCCAATGCAGCTTTTCCGAAACGAACGGCTTTAATATCGCCGCTGCAATGTCGGGATGGTTGGCAGCGCCCAATGTATCGCCAATGTCGTGCAACAAGGCCATCACGACATAATCCTCATCCCGGCCATCCCGATGTGCGCGCGTCGCGGTCTGTAGCGAATGCGTGAGCCGGTCCACTGCAAAGCCGCCGAAATCTCCGTCGAGCAATTTGAGATGGTCCAAAATCCGGCGTCCGCCATCTTGCGAGAACGGAATGTTGTGCCGCATGATGATTTGCCAATCTTCTGGCGTGCTCTGCGACATATCGTGGAAATTTGCGCGGTCTTCGTGGTTGTCCATTGGGCTATCCTCTCAGGTGCGACGTTATCATTGTTGGCAGACGAAACAAGGGCTTCATGCGCGCGTGAAATGCGGCTAGACCGAATGTATGGCGGTATTAGAGCTTACGGATAAACCCTTCTTTGCGGACAAGAACCGCGCTTTTTGGAACTTGCACTCGGCCGGTTGGGCAGGCGCAGTCATCCTGCGTGCCGCGTCTGGTATCGCGCAGGGTCAGCCCGTAAGTTTTCTTGTGCCAATTCTTATTTCCGCAGTGACAGGCTATTCGATCACGCTGCTTTTGTCCGTCATCTACCGGTTTTTGATCGGGCAGCGGCCGTTTATCACGTGGAGCCTGACCTTCGTTTCGGTATCGCTCGCGACCATTGGTTATGCCTATATCGACGTCTGGGTGCTTCAAACCATTCGTGACGGTGTGGACGAAACGCCTTTTGCACAATTGTGGCTGGCGGCGATCTACATCAACTCGGTGCTACTGGCTGCATGGTCCGCGCTGTATTACGCCATCAACTATTTCGTTCGTGCAGAGGAGCAGGCGGACCAGATGATGCGGTTGGAGGCGCAAGCCACCAGCGCGCAGCTAACCATGCTGCGCTACCAGTTGAACCCGCATTTTCTGTTCAACACATTGAACAGTATCTCGACTTTGGTTCTGTTGAAACAGACCGAGCAAGCCAATGCGATGTTATCGCGATTGTCCTCATTCTTGCGCTTCACGCTCATAAACGAAGCTGCCGCTAAAGTGCCGCTCACGCAGGAAGTCGAGACGCTTAAGCTTTATCTTGATATTGAGAAAATGCGGTTTGAAGAACGCTTGCGCACCTGTTTCAATATCGACCCGGCGGTTGAAAATGCATTGGTGCCGTCCTTATTGCTTCAGCCCTTGGTTGAAAATGCGATCAAATATGCTGTGACCCCGAAGGAGGAGGGCGCCGACATTTCTGTCACCGCTCAACTCGTCGGTCAAAGGGTTCGGATCACCGTTTCGGACACTGGACCGGGCTTGCAGCCGGGGCAGCAAGACCACAGCCTGTCAACGGGCGTCGGCATGGCGAACACGCGTGAGCGCTTGGCGCAGGCTTATGGCGAGGACCAACGCTTTGAACATTATGTCAAAGCTGGTGGCGGATTTGAGGTTTTGTTGGAACTACCCTATCAAAGCAGGATTATAGCAGGGGAAGACAATCAAGCGGGGGCTAAGAAGCAAGGAAAATTATCCGCATGAGCATTCGTACAATTTTGGTCGACGATGAAAAGCTGGCCATTCAAGGTCTCGAGTTAAGGCTTCAACCATTTGAGGATATCGAGATTGTTGCAACGTGCCACAATGGTCGTGAGGCCATTCGTAAAATTAAGACGTTAAAACCTGATCTGGTCTTTCTCGACATTCAAATGCCCGGATTCGACGGCTTTTCGGTCGTTCAGGGGGTAATGGACATCGACCCGCCCTTGTTCGTGTTTGTGACGGCTTATTCCGAACACGCCATCAAGGCATTTGAAGCGCAAGCCATCGATTATCTGATGAAGCCAGTAGAGCCCGAGCGGCTTGCCGACACAATGGACCGCGTGCGCAGCAGGCTTTCCGACAAGCGCACATCGGATGAGCTGGAGCGTCTCCGCAATGTTATCAACGAGGTTGCGCCGAATGCTGCTGACAATCTTGGGCAAGTGGATGAAGATATGGCGTCCACCCGCTTTGAAAAGCTGATCAACGTCAAAGACCGCGGGCAGATTTTCCGCGTCGATGTTGCGAGCATTGAACGCATCGATGCTGCTGGCGATTATATGTGCATTTACACTGCCGACAATTCGTTAATCCTGCGCGAGACAATGAAGGATTTGGAAAAGCGGCTCGACCCCCGCACATTCCAGCGCGTGCATCGTTCTACAATTGTAAATTTAGATCAGGTGCGCCAAGTTAAGCCCCATACTAATGGCGAATGCTTTCTGGTGCTGGAATCCGGCGCTCAGGTTAAGGTTAGCCGGTCTTACCGCGACGTCGTCGCCCGTTTTGTACATTAAGGAGCATAAGGGATGAAGCCAGCCGATACGCCACCACGCATGAAGGCCAGCGATTTTCACCCCTATATTCTCGAAATTTTTGACGGCTATGTCCATGGCAAGCTGACTAAACGGGAATTTATTCGTGAGGCTGGCAAGTTTGCAGCGGCGGGCGTGACAGGCCTGATGATTCTCAACCAGCTAAAGCCCGATTACGCGCTTGCCCAGCAAGTGAAGGCGGACGATCCAGCGATCGTCACGTCGCGCGTGACGGTGCCAAGCCCGGATGGCCATGGAAGCATCAACGGCTTGTTAGCCAGGCCCGCCAAGGCAAAGGGCAAGTTGCCCACTGTTCTTGTCATTCACGAGAATCGCGGGCTGAACCCTTATATCGAAGACGTCGTGCGGCGTTTGGCAAAGGCTGGCTATATGGCACTTGGCCCGGATGGTCTGTCGTCGGTCGGCGGCTATCCCGGCAATGACGAAACGGGCCGCGAATTGCAGGCCAAGCTAAATCCGGCAAAATTGCTTGAGGATTTTTTTGCCAGTTTCGAATATCTGCGCGATCACCCCGACAGCACAGGCAAGGTTGGCGCGGTTGGGTTCTGCTATGGCGGCGGCGTGTGTAACGCATTGGCGGTGGCCTATCCCGAAATGGCGGCATCCGTGCCCTATTACGGTCGTCAGCCGCGCGCTGAAGAGGTGCCATCGATTAAGGCACCCTTGCTGATTCACTATGCAGAGGCGGATGAGCGCGTGAATGCTGGTTGGTTGCCGTATCAGGCCGCGCTGATTTCCAATCAAAAGCGCTTTCAAGTGCATTTCTACCCAGGCACACAACATGGTTTCCATAATGACAGCACGCCGCGTTTCGACAAAGCGGCAGCTGATCTGTCGTGGGCCCGAACGCTGGCGTTTTTCAGCGAAAACCTGCGTTAACGGCGGTCTGCGAAAAATTCCCTGAGGAGGGCTGCTGATTCGTCTGCGGCGATGCCTGCATAAACCTCTGGCCGGTGGTGTAGCGTCGCTTGGTCAAACAAACGCGGACCATGCGCCACAGCGCCGCCCTTGGCATCGTCAGCGCCATAATAGAGCCGGGCGATACGTGCGTGCGAGATTGCGCCTGCACACATCGCACAGGGCTCCAGCGTCACCCACAGGTCGCATCCGGTCAGGCGTTCATTGCCGAGATGTTTTGCCGCCTCGCGAATGGCGATGATTTCCGCGTGGGCAGTGGGGTCATGGCTATCGACCGGACGGTTCGCGCCGCGCCCGATAATGACTCCATCCTTGACGACGATGGCGCCAACGGGCACTTCGCCTTGCGCAGCGGCAGCGCTGGCAAGAATAAGCGCTTCATGCATCATTTCGCGGGCTTTGGTCAGTGGCATGTGATTTTGCTAGCGGAGTTTCCCGCTTTTGACCACACATCGGCTTGACCTTTTCGGCGTGGAGCGTTAGGGGCAGCGACTTTCGCGGGTCAGTGATTCCGCATACACTCATTTTATACAGGACATACATCATGGCGCGCATCTGCGAACTCACCGGTAAAGGCCGTCTGGTCGGCAACAATGTGAGCCACGCCAACAACAAGACAAAGCGCACGTTCTTGCCAAACCTGCAGAATGTCACTTTGTTGTCGGACGCTCTTGAGCAAGGCTACAAGTTCCGCGTTTCGACCCATGGTCTCCGCTCGGTTGAACATGTTGGCGGTCTCGACAACTGGTTGTTGAAGACTTCCGACGAGAAGCTCTCGACCAATGCGCGTAAAGTGAAAAAAGAAATCGCCAAGAAGCAAAAAGCTGCGGCCTAATGCTTAAGGCTGCTGAGGCGGCCTTTAGCTCAAGCGAATCATAAGCCGGGGGCAGTGGATGCCTCCGGCTTTTTGCTGTCTCGTTCGGGCGACAGACGGAATTTCATCAATATCGTTCGCTGGAATATGCTGAAATTATTGTCCGAGATCAGCCAGAGGATATCGGCTTCGCCCTCGCGTGTGAACGCGATTCCTTCAAAATTATCGACAAGCAAAGGCGACGCGAGCGAGGCAATGACCTTTGCTGATACCATGTCGTTGCGCCTAATCGTGCCGAGCGTCAGCAGCGACACCTTAGCCGAAAACCCTTGTGGAAAACCGATTGCGCGGTTGATGATAGCGATTCGCCCGTCGGGGAGTTGCACCCCGTCCGTCACGCGATAACCCGATGGCGGACGGATTCGGAACGGCGTGATCGTGCTGCTGCGTTCAATTGGGTCACCCGAAAACAGCAGTGCCTTGTGGGTATCATCGTCGATGCTCTCCGCGACCACGATAAATCGGCCATCGTTCAAACGAATGATGCCTTCAGCCCCTTTGTTCTTGGGCCAATCCTGCATTTCGGGCGGACGCACTAGACCAGTTTGGCGGGTAAAGTCTTTTGAGTAGCGCCGGATGGCGTGTTTATTTTCAAAGCTGACCCAAAACTGGCCGCTGTCGGGATCGTACGCAATTCCTTCACTGTCGCGATCTTTGTAGTTGAAACCCGGGCCTTGCGAACCCGGCAGCGACAAAATGAAGGTACTGTCCATTTGCCCATCACGGGTCAATTCGAACCCTATAAGCGTGCCCGCGTCACCAATTCCGACAAATCGACCGTCATTTAAAACAGTGAGCGCCGAAATGCCGCCGAAATCATCGTTCCGGCTGCGCAATTCCCATGCCGCGATAAATTCCAGCGCGCCGACTTGCCGTTCGGCGGAATCGTCAGAGTTAAGGACGAGCCGACCTATGGTGATGCCCTGGCTATCACTCGGGTAAATGGTGCGAACGCCGCCTACGGCCAACACTGCCAGTCCGATGCTAAGCGCCAGACGCTTTATCTTTGTCGGCATGACACCTCTAATATGTTCATCATTTTGCCCCGAAAGATGAACGAGTGATAACAAACGCATTCAGCTTCGGCTCAATCATGGGTGTTCATAAGGCAATTATCGGCAAAGCAAATTGCCTTTCTACCCATCCCGGGCCGAACCTGAAAAAACGAAGGAGTATCGAAAATGACAAGTTTGAAGAAAAGCATCGGTGCGCTGGTTCTTGCAGCAACGGCCGTAACCGGATTTTCCGCAACGCCCGCAATGGCTCGCGATTACTATAATGACGGCTATTACAGCCGTGATGATCGTCAGGATCGTTATGAACGCCGTGAATATCGCCGCGAAGCGCGTAACTACCGCAACAACAATTATCGCAATAATGCACGTTGTGACAAGGGTACAGGTGGTACGATCATCGGTGCGGTTGCAGGTGGCCTGCTCGGAAACGAAGTCGCACGCCGTGGCAACAAGACCGAAGGCAGCATCATTGGCGCAGCGGTTGGCGCACTGGCCGGTCGTGCCATCGATAAGTCGGACAGCAACTGCCGTCGTTATCGCTAAGAAATTCTAACACTTCGTCCGGCGGCGCCCCTGAACCTACTTCGGCGTCGGATGAATTTATACTCAGGCTATTGCCTGAGGCTTAAGGCCAGTCTTCTTTCGAAGGCTGGCCTTTTCGTTACAACTGAAACTTGTCTGCTCGGGCTTTATCCGGCAAAGCGCCGCTATGAATTCATCACTCGAATCCGCTCGCTCGTCCATCCGGCCATATCACCGCAAATCAGAGCCCGAGGTGCTGGCACCTTTAGTGGTATCTGCGACGGTTGATGGAGCGACGCGGGGTAACATCGTCCGCAGTGCGCGCGACCTGTTGGACGATCTGCGAAAAGCGCAGGCGGATGGCTGGGTGAATTCGTTCTTGCAGCAATATCGCCTTGGCACCGAGGAGGGCACGGCGCTTTTGTCGCTGGCCGAGGCATTCCTGCGCGTGCCTGACCCGCAGACCGCAGACCTGTTAATTGCCGACAAGCTGACAGAGGCTGATTGGAGCGATCACAAGGGGCAATCGTCAAGTTTGCTGGTCAACAGCGCCACTTGGGGCCTGGTGCTGGGTAAGGCCGTTCTGGGCGATAGCACGAGCACGTTAAAACGCCTGATCGCCAAAGCAGGCGAGCCATTCGTGCGTCAGGCTGTGGGCGCAGCAATGCGTTTGATGGGACAAGTTTTTGTCATGGGCCGCGACATTGACGAAGCGATGAAGCGCATGGAGTCCAAGGACAATCGCGGCTTCACCGCAAGCTTCGACATGCTTGGCGAGGCCGCGCGGACCAAGGCGGATGCCGAGCGCTATTTCCAATCCTATGCAGCGGCCGTTGCCGCCGTTGGTCGCAACGCAGCGCGTGGTCACAGCGTTTCGGTGAAATTATCCGCGCTCCACCCCCGCTACGAAACTGCGCAAAGCGCGAAATGTGTGCCTGAGCTTGCTGACATGGTGCGTGAACTGGCGCGTTCGGCGTCGTCATTGGGTGTTCAACTTACCGTCGATGCCGAGGAAGCTGCACGGCTTGAGATGAGCCTCGATATCATTGAGCGCGTCGCGCGCGATCCGGCTTTGTCGGGATGGAACGGACTTGGCATGGCTGTGCAAGCCTATTCGAAACGGGCCCGCCCTGTTCTCGCCTGGGCCGACGCTTTGGGTCAGGACACGTCGCGTATCATGCAGGTACGGCTCGTAAAGGGCGCGTATTGGGACAGCGAAATCAAGCATGCGCAGGAACGCGGGCTGACCGATTTTCCTTTGTTCACCCGTAAAGCCGCAACTGACGTATCCTATCTCGCCTGCGCCAAAGACATGTTCGCCGCGCGTAACATTCGTCCGGCCTTTGCCACGCACAATGCGTTGACGGTGGCGACGATCCTCCAATGGGCAGGCGAAGAGCGCGACTTCGAATTCCAACGCCTGCACGGCATGGGTGAGGGGCTGTTTGAACGTCTGGTGCGTGATGATGGCTATCACTGCCGGACATACGCGCCCGTCGGCGGTCACCGCGATTTGCTGGCCTATCTTGTGCGCCGTTTGTTGGAGAATGGCGCGAATAGCAGCTTTGTCCATCAATTGGCTGACCAATCGGTCAGTGAGGACGAATTGCTGGCGGATCCGGTTGAAAAGGTCATGGCCGTCGGCGGCACGCGCCATCCCGCAATCGCTGCGCCCGCCAACCTGTTTCAGCCAGAGCGCGTGAACAGCAGGGGTATCGACCTTGATGACGCGGCCATATTGAAGGAAACCGCTGCCGAGATCGCGGTGCCGTTGAAACTGGACGATGACGCGCGTATGAGCCCAGCAGACGCTGTGACTGCGGCGCTCGCGGCCTATCCCGCATGGTCGAACACGCCAGTCGATGCCCGTGCCGATTGCCTTGACCGATTGGCCGACCTTTTGGAGGAAAACCGCAGCAGGTTGATGGCGATAGCAGTGCAGGAGGCGCGCAAAACCATTCCCGACGCGCTTTCCGAAGTGCGTGAGGCAATTGATTTCTGCCGCTATTACGCCGCCCGCGCGCGGGTTGATTTGGCGCCGATTGAGCTTCCGGGACCAACGGGTGAACGCAATGTTCTGCGCCATGAAGGCCGCGGCGTTTGGGTTGCGATTGCACCGTGGAACTTCCCGCTCGCGATTTTTCTGGGGCAGGTCGCTGCTGCGTTGGTCGCTGGCAATACCGTGGTTGCAAAACCCGCGCCGCAGACGCCCGCCATTGGTAGGCTGGCGGTGGCCTTGGCGCATGAGGCTGGCGTTCCTGAGGAAGCTTTGCAGATCGTGACTGGTGGCAGCGATGTCGGAGCAGCGCTCACGGCGGACACCCGCATTGCGGGCGTTGTGTTCACAGGCTCTGTCCCGACCGCAAAGGCAATCGCGCGCAACTTACTCGCCGATGATGACCGGCCACTGGTGCCCCTTATCGCCGAAACCGGCGGCTTGAATGCAATGATTGTCGATTCGACCGCTTTGTCCGAGCAGGTTGTCCGCGATGTCATATTGTCCGGTTTCCAATCCGCTGGCCAACGCTGTTCGGCGCTGCGTCTGTTGCTCCTTCAAGAAGACATTGCCGAACACACGCTGGAGATGCTGCGGGGCGCAATGGACACGCTGAATGTTGGCGATCCTGCCGATCCCGCAACGGACATAGGGCCGGTTATTGATAAGGCAGCCTATGATTCTTTGATGGCCTATCGCTCGAGTGTGCAAGACCGGATCGTCCACGAAATTCCCGTTCCTGCAAACGGTCTTTTCGTTCCCCCCACTGTCATTCGATTAGACGACGCCAGCGATTTAAATCGGGAATGGTTCGGCCCACTTGTTCATGTGGCGACGTGGAAAGCTGGCACGTTGGAAGCTACCGTTGCGAAAATTAATGCCAAGGGCTTTGGCCTGACAATGGGCTTGCATAGCCGGATTGCGGGCAGCAGCGCGCTGGTCGAGCAACTGGCGCGCGTAGGCAACCTCTACATCAACCGTTCGATGATCGGCGCGGTCGTCGGTAGCCAGCCATTTGGCGGCGAGGGGCTGTCGGGCACTGGCCCCAAGGCGGGCGGGCCACATTATCTCTACCGGTTCTGCGCGGAACGAACGACGAGCACCGATACAACCAGTGCGGGCGGTAACGCGTCCTTGCTGTCGCTGGATGACGGAAGCTAGGCGGAATACTTGATCAATGGACAGTGCCGAAACTTGTATCGGCACTTAACATGATGATAAGCCGCTCAATCTGACGCCAGCGGCAATAATGTAGATGATTGCCGACATTGCGGCTCTTGGTTGCCCGCTCGGCGGCCTCAACACCTGCCGTTTGGCCAAATTGGTCCATAAGCGTCTGGGCTTCGGTCACATCTCGGGGTTCGACGTAGAGCGGCAAATACATAAATGGGCGCGACTTTCGGTGTTTAGTGGTGGCAGACAGGCCCGGGTGCCTTGGCCTGCCTGCAACACCCTTTTACAAATACTCTATCGCATTTCCGTCAAAGCACATGGTTAGCGTAAATTAAGGATAAACAACGGGCTTGCTTGGGTATCGCAGTTGGTGGCAAAGGGGCGACATGTCAGGAACAGAAAACAGCCAGCCCCGCCTCGCCGGCGGCATTTTCATCGCCTTTGGGCTTTTAATCGGTGCCATTGTCGGCGTTGCCGTGGACCAACCCTCTGCCGGGACAGTCATCGGTATGGTTATTGGCACCATTATCGCGGTGGTGATCTGGATTCTGGATCGCAAGCGTCGTTAAAGGATAAAAGAATATGTGGAAGCATGTGCGCAACATAACTTTGATCGTCATTGTACTGGCGCTTGCTGGTATCTGGTACATTACACGGCCTGACGTTGCGAAACTTCCGCTGGATGCAGTGACTGGTCCTTCGCCGCAAATCACCGCAGGGCGCGCACAAATTTTTCCGACCATCAAGATTGCAGAGGTTGACCGCTGGAAATCTGGCGAAGCGCCGGTTGCTGCGCCTGGCCTGGTTGTTGAACGCTTTGCCGAAGGCCTCGACCATCCGCGCAACATGTATACGTTGCCCAATGGCGACATTTTGGTGGCCGAGACAAATTCCCCGCCGCGCGAAGCCGGCGGGATTGAAGGTTTTGTGATGAAGTGGCTGATGGGTAAGGCTGGCGCTGCTGTGCCTTCGGCCAACCGCATCACCTTGCTGCGCGACGCCGATGGCGATGGCAAGGCTGAACTGAAAACGCCATTCCTGACGGGACTGAATTCACCCTTTGGCATGGTCCTTGTCGGTGACACCTTGTATGTTGCCAACACCGATGCGCTCGTCGCGTTTCCTTATACCGAAGGCGACACCAAGATTAGCGCGAAGGGCAAAGAGCTTACGAAGTTGAACGCAGTGGCCCCAAATAACCATTGGACGCGCAACCTCGCGGCGTCGCCAGACGGCTCGAAAATCTACATCGCCGTTGGTTCGAACAGCAACATTGGCGAAAATGGCATGGAAACCGAAAACGGCCGTGCCATGGTGTTTGAATATGACATCGCGAAGGACAAGAAAATTCCTTACGCCATTGGCCTGCGCAACCCGGTCGGCATGGATTGGGACAAATCAGGCCGCCTTTGGACAGTCGTAAATGAACGCGACATGCTTGGGTCTGATCTGGTGCCTGACTATTTGGCGCTCGTTGAATTTGGTGCTGATTACGGCTGGCCGCAACATTATTGGGGCGGATTTACGGATGCGCGCGTGCAGCCGCCAAAGCCGCAAAAGCGCGAATATGAACGCCGCCCTGATTACGCCTTGGGCGCACATACTGCGCCGCTTGGGTTGGCGTTCGGCTTTAACGGCAAGCTTGGTGCGGGAATGACCGAAGGCGCTTTTGTGGCGCGCCATGGCTCGTGGAACCGCAAGCCCGTGTCGGGCTATGACGTGATTTTTGTTCCGTTTCCCAATGGGGAGCCAGCGGGCAAGCCAATCAACGTATTGACCGGTTTTCTGGACAAGGACGGCAATGCGCAGGGTCGCCCGACTATGCTTGCAATGGCGAAGGACGGGTCGTTGTTGGTTAGCGATGACGTGGGCAACATCATCTGGCGGGTGCGCGCGAAAAATTAAATTTTTCGGCCTGCGCGGCCAGCAAGTTCAACCGTATAATGCCACGCGACCCGGCCTGACCGCCCGCCGCGTCCTTGGGCGAAACCGAGCGCGTCGGCCTCGTCCCAGTCAAGGTCGAAATGGCTGGCATAGCTTCCGACCATTTGCAGATAACCGTCTTGGTCCGGATATTGGAAGCCCAATTTAAGGCCAAAGCGGTCAGCCAGCGCGAGACTGTCGTCAATGGCATCGCGCGCGTTCATGGCATCAGCCTGTTCATGACCGTCGCGTTCAACAATGTTTCTGCGGTTGGAGGTAACACAAAGCCGAACATTGTTCGGACGCGCTTCAACGCCACCTTCCAATAATGACCGCAAAAGGCGGGCATTCTGGTCGTGCGGTTCAAACGAGATGTCGTCGACGAACAAAAGATAGCGCCTGCCCGAAGCGCCAAGTTCTTCAAACAAGGCGGG
>JAZKGS010000088.1:22126-27506 GCA_040385805.1 Pseudomonadota bacterium
CCGTTCCAATGATAGGCCGGAAACGACGAAAGGTCGGTTGGCGGCGCTGGCGGGGGTGACAGCCGCTCAAGCGCTTCAGCGATGCGTTTAAGCGTCTGCTCGTTCAAGCTGCCAGTTCCTCCGCATCTAATGCATACAGCAGCTCAGCGCCCGCCATTGCGCTGCCCTTCTGGGCCATGGCTTCGGGCACCATGACCTCAAGATAATAACGGCATGCGGATACCTTGGCGCGCAAAAATGCGCTGGTGTCGCCATTGGCGATCTCGGCTTGCGCGGCGCGAAGTTGCTTCAACATCAACCAGCCCGAAGTCACGACTGCCATCATGTTGGTATAGGCATAGCTACCGGCCAAACGGTCATCAACCTCAGCGCCAAGCATATATTCGGTGACTTCGGCCGTTGCCGCCGCCAATGCCGAAAGGCCGGAATGCTCCGCCGCGTCCGCTGAAATCGCCGTGAGGTGATTGCGGATCACGTCTCCGCCCTGCATCGCAAGCTTTCGGCCAACAAGGTCCGCCGCCTGAATGCCGTTGGTGCCTTCGTAAATCGCCGCGATGCGGATATCGCGATAATATTGCGCTGCACCCGTTTCCTCGACAAAGCCCATGCCGCCATGCACTTGAATGCCAAGCGACGCGATTTCGCTGCCCATGTCGGTGCCATAGGTTTTGGCGAGAGGCGTGAGCAGATCGACCATATCCTGCGCGCCAGCCTCACCCAGCGTGGCGCGGTCAACATAGCCCGAGGCGAAATATAATAAGGCACGGATTGCCTGCGTGCCTGCTTTCATCCGCATCAGCATACGCCGCACATCGGGATGTTCGACAATCGCGACAGGCGCGCGCGAAGGGCCGCTGGCCTTGGCCGACTGGACTCGCTCTTGCGCGAACCAGATCGCCTTTTGGGTCGCAGCCTCTGCGACTTGCACGCCTTGCAAGCCAACATTGAGCCGCGCATTGTTCATCATCGTGAACATCGCGCGCATGCCGCCAAATTCTGGGCCGATCAATTCACCAACGCATTCGCCTTCTTCGCCAAAAGCGAGGACGCAAGTTGGCGAAGCGTTAATACCCATCTTATGTTCTATCGATACGACTTTGATATCATTGGCTTGACCGATAGCGCCGTCCGCAGTGACTTGATATTTCGGCACCAGAAACAACGAAATGCCTTTCGTTCCGGCTGGACCATCGGGTGTTCGCGCTAGGACCAAATGGACGATATTCTCCGCCATGTCATGGTCGCCAAAGCTGATATAAATCTTCGTGCCCTTGATTTGGTACGTGCCATCACCACGCGGGGTAGCGGTTGATTTCAACGCGCCAACATCGGAACCGGCTTGCGGCTCCGTCAGGTTCATTGTGCCCGAATATTCCCCAGTCGAAAGCTTGGGCAGGAACAGTTCCTTTTGCCGCTCGGTTCCATGGTGGTTGATTGCCTCAATCGCGCCAACCGACAGGATCGGGCAAAGGGCAAAGGCCATGTTCGCCGCGCCAAGCGAATCCAGCGCAACCGTCGCCAGCGAAAAGGGCAGGCCTTGGCCACCAAATTCTGCAGGCGCGTTAATCGAGCCCCAGCCATTGGCGACATAGGATTTATATGCCGCGACAAAACCATCGGGCATCACGACTTTGCCGTCAACCAAGCGCGCGCCAACGGTGTCGCCAATGCGGTTCAGGGGTGCAAATTCGCCTTCGGCAAAGGCGCCAATGCCCTCGACAATTGCCTGCACCATGTCAGGCGTCGCATCGGCAAAGCGTGCATGTTGCGCCAACGCATCGATGCCGACGATATGCTTAAGGACGAAATTCTGTTCTGCGACGGGTGCTGAAAACGCCATGGTTGATAAAAATTCCTGTTAAATCGGGTCTGCACCCGCCTATAGCCGCGAAATATGTTTGGCTCAAATACCTTGGGGAATGGCTGGGTTGTGCCCGCTGATGACGCTGCGATAACCGCTGCGGCACAGCTTCTTCATGCCGGGCAGATTGTCGCGATTCCCACTGAGACGGTATACGGCCTTGCCGCCGACGCGCAGAATGCGGAGGCGGTTGCGCATATTTATGCCGCAAAGGGCCGTCCGGACTTCAATCCATTGATTGTGCATGTTCGCGATCGGAAAGCCGCAGAAAAGCTCGGGCTGTTTAATGCTACTGCGCAGGCACTATCGGAGGCGTTCTGGCCCGGCCCGTTGACGCTGGTTTTGCCGTTGCAACCTGACGCACCTGTTGCACGTGCGGTCACGGCGGGGCTTTCCACGATTGCCCTCCGCTGCCCGGCACACCCCGTGATGCAGGCATTGCTGCTAAAAAGCGATTTAAGCCTCGCTGCGCCCTCTGCAAATCCAAGCGGCGGCATCAGCCCAACCCGCGCCGATCATGTCCTGAAGGGGCTTGGAGGGGCTGTCCCGATGATATTAGACGGAGGTCCTTGTTCTGCGGGATTGGAGTCTACGATCGTTGCCGTGCGCGATGATGGCTGGCAGGTCTTGAGGCCGGGGCCAGTGACTGCGGTTGAGATTGAACAACTGCTGGGTTGTCCACCGCTATCCTCTGACAATGCGTCGATTGAGGCCCCGGGGCAGATGGCCAGTCATTATGCGCCGTCGAAACCTGTCCGCTTGAACGTCACGGCGGCGAGGCCGGACGAATATCTGATTGGCTTCGGTGCCATTGCGGGCGACGAAAACCTGTCGGCCACGGGCGACTTGGCGCAGGCCGCCGCGAATTTGTTCGAAGCGCTTCACAACGCCGATGGGAGCGCAGCCAAAACCATCGCCGTCGCGCCAATTCCGCATGAAGGCATTGGTATCGCCATCAACGACAGGCTATCGAGAGCGGCAGTCCGGTGAGGAAAATGCTGGCCGCCATCATGCTCTTGGCGGCGCTGGCGACCACGCAAGCGGCATCCGCAGCCGCGCCTGATGTCGCGAACTACCAAGCATTAGCAAAACAGGACTTGCGACTGGCGATTGTTGGCCACCGCTTGGCGTCGGCAAATGCGCCCTTTTGCAGGCGTAAGAGCCGTAATCCGGGTTGGGTGCTGCATGACAAGGCGCAATATCCCAATGCCGAAATCGCGCAGGCTGCGTTCGGGTTTCGCGCGCCGGTCGCCGTATCGGCGGTTGTTCCCGGAGGTGCAGCGGAAGCCTTGGGGATCAAGCCCGGCGATGGCATTGTTGCGGTAAATGGTGTCAACATTTTCAACCCGGATTTCGTCCAAGAAGAGCGGGCCAGCGCGCGACTGGAGAAGCTCCAAGATATGCTAGGCGACGCCCTTGATAGGTCAGGCACTGCAGAAATAACCTTGGCCACGGCGGATGGCCAAAAGAGCGTGCCGCTGACCCCTCCCGCAGTTTGTGCCTCCCGCTTTTGGGTAGACACCAAATCCAAACTGGATGCAGGTGCCGACGGCGTCTCGGTCCGCGTCACTGAGGGATTGATGGCATTTACAGCCGCGGAAGAGGCGCAATTGGCTGCAGTCGTCGCGCATGAAATGGCGCATAATCTGCTGGCGCACCGACAAAAACTTGCTGCTACGGACAAGACCAACAAGCAGATACTGGCTACCGAAATCGAGGCGGATCGTCTGACTGTTTGGTTGATGGCGAACGCAGGCTATGACACCACAGCCGCCTTGCGCTTTATCGAACGTTATGGGCGCAAGACGGGCCTCGGCATATTTTCCGCTGGCACACATTTGCGCTGGAGAAACCGACAGAAACTTATGCAGCAGGAAATTGCCTCGCTACAGCATACAGTTACCGAAAATGGACTATGGCCACCACCTTTTTTGGCAGCGGGCGAACTGTAAAATAAGTTGCATATTAAAACGCTATTTCATCCTGCAACAAATTCACCTATCACTATCGGTGGAGCAGCGCAGGGGAGGGCCGTTTGCCAGTATCTTCAAGATTTTTGACCGGACTTTTGCTGCTTGCTCCGCTGGCCGGTTGTGGCAATGACGCGACCGAAACCAAGGTCGCGGCTGAGACCACCGTTCCCGTTGAAATATTTACGGTGAGTAATCAGAGCGTTGAGCGTGAGATTAACGCTGTCGGCACTGTACGCTACCGCCGCGAAACGCCTTTGGGTTTCACCACAGCGGGCAAGGTTGCCGTGGTGCGTTTTGAAGAAGGCGACTTTGTAAAACGCGGTGCATTATTGGCTGCGCTCGACACCACGAATGTTGGCGCAGACATGAGCGTTGCGACAGCCGAGCGCGACCGCGCGCGGGCTGAGTTTGACCGTGTTCGTTCGCTGTATGCCGATGGCTGGATAACCAAAGCGCGGTTTGAAGCCGCAGAGGCGACGTTAAAGGGCGCAGAGGCGCGCGTGCAGCAGGCGGGATTTGCGAGCAGTACGGCCCAGCTTTATGCCCCATCTAGCGGCGTTGTGCTGATGCGCAATGTGCAGGCCGGGCAAGTCATTGCGGCGGGAACGCCAGCGCTGATGCTCGGCGAAGCGGACGATGGTTTTGTGTTCCGCGTTCCAATCGTTGACCGCGATGCATCGAAACTCCGTGTCGGCATGGCGGCGGATATTTCAATTGAATCGGCGGGCGAGGCGCCACTGACTGCGACGATATCGGAGATTGATGGTCGTGCAAATACGGCGACCGGCGCGTTTTCGGTTCAGTTCCGACTTCCCAACCGGCCAACTTTGCGGTCCGGACAAATCGGAACTGCGACCATCCGGCTGCCGGCTTCGCAGGGCGGTGAGCAATTGCAAATTCCGGCAAGCGCTTTGTTCGGTGTGCGCACCGGCGAAGGCCTTATCTATGTCGTGGACACCAAAAACCGCGTCGAAACGCGTAATGTTGCAATTGACCGGGTTACGGACGATTTCGTCAACGTGTCGGGCGGCATCCGACCAGGCGACAGGATTGTGACGTCCGGGCTGGAGAAACTGCGCACAGGGTCCGCTGTCCGCATCGTCAAGGGGCAGCCCTAGTTCATGCATATCGCGGAGTTCGCTATTCGCAAATGGCAGCTGACACTTGTGCTGTTCACGCTGCTGTGCGCTTTGGGTTTCTCAGCATTTCAGCAAGTTCCGCGCGCGGTTGACCCCCATTTTTCCATGCCGGTCGTGTCGATTGTAGCTTCGCAACCGGGCGCAGACGCGGCCGAGATCGAACAAACCATCACTAAGCCAATCGAGGA
Organism: Pseudomonadota bacterium; assembly: GCA_040385805.1. Lineage (GTDB taxonomy): Bacteria > Pseudomonadota > Alphaproteobacteria > Sphingomonadales > Sphingomonadaceae > Sphingorhabdus_B. The sequence goes on from JAZKGS010000088.1 coordinate 27,288, forward strand.
ATTGGTTCAGGGCCTAGAGGACGTCCAAAGCGTTGTGTCCGCCAGCAGCGACGGTAATGCTGTCATCCGCGCTGAGTTCGACTGGTCGGGCGATCCAGACCAATATTTCAACGACACCGTGCGTGAAGTCACCGCAATCCGCAGCCAGCTACCGTCGGATCTTCAGGGGCTGCAATTCGAGAAAATCCGCACGACGAATACCTCAATCCTCCAGATTGC
>JAZKGS010000089.1:0-7723 GCA_040385805.1 Pseudomonadota bacterium
AGCGACACTTTCCACACAAAATAGGGTCGCCCTGAAATGTCGAGCGCACAGCGAGTCAGCGTCTCATCCATGGGCGCATAGGCTGTGCCATATCGCGTGATACCGCGTTTATCACCGAGCGCTTGCAATACCGCCTCGCCAATTGCGATACCGGTGTCCTCAGTGGTATGATGCTGGTCGATATGCAAGTCGCCAATCGCCTTCACCTTCAAATCGATCAGCGAATGGCGCGACAATTGCTCAAGCATATGGTCGAGAAAACCAATGCCCGTTGACACTTCATATACACCACTGCCGTCAAGGTTCACCTCAACATCAATGGACGTTTCGTTCGTCTTTCGACTGATAGAGCCTGTCCGCATGGCCGCCGATATAGCCACGCTAGCGCATTTGGCAAGTTGGCTTAAGGCAACAAGCGTCTTGATTTCGAACGCTCGGCGGTCCACCTAGACGCCATGACCGAAGAGCATGTTGAGAGCCTGATTCCTTATGACGACGTTGTGCAAGAGGCATTGCGTGCTGTAGTGGGCCGCGTGTTGGGCAATGTTGCCCGCGATGGCCTGCCCGGCGACCATCATTTCTACATAACTTTCAAGACTCAAGCTCCCGGCGTTGCGATTCCGCAACATCTGCACGAACGCTTCCCCGACGAAATGACGATTGTGCTTCAACATAAATATTGGGACTTGAAGGTTGAGGACGAGCATTTCGAAGTCGGCCTGTCCTTCAGCCAAATCCCGTCGCATTTATTCATTCCCTATTCCGCGATCACCGCCTTTGTGGATCCGGCCGTAGATTTCGCGCTGCAATTCCATGTTGATGCTGGCGAAAGCGAACCTGAGCCGCATGAGGAAGCCGGCAATGACGGCCCGGCGGTCATCGTCGAAGATGGCTCCAACGTCGTCAGTGTGGACTTCGGACGGAAGAAGTGACTGGGGAAACCCGCACGGAAACTGACAGTTTTGGACCGATAGAAGTCCCGGCCGACGCATATTGGGGCGCGCAGACTCAGCGCAGCATAGCAAACTTCCCCTTCCCGGCGCACGAACGCATGCCGATTGCCATTATTCACGCACTGGCTCTCGTTAAGCATGCGGCTTCGCGGGTGAATCGAAGGCACGGGCTTGATACTACACGTGCCGATGCAATCGAGGCGGCGGCCGCGAACGTGGCTTCCGGCAAATATGATGACCAATTTCCGCTAACTATCTGGCAGACCGGCAGCGGCACGCAATCGAACATGAACGTGAACGAAGTCATCGCCGGTATTGCCAACGAAGCCATAACGGGCCAGCGCGGCGGCAAAACGCCCGTGCATCCCAACGATCACGTCAACATGAGTCAGTCGTCAAACGACAGCTTTCCTACCGCGTTGCACATTGCCATTGCGCTTGCCGCACGGGACCAGGCGTTGGGCGCGGTGCGCACGTTGTCCAGCGCACTGGCGCTCAAGGCCCAGGCGTGGAAGGACATCGTCAAAATAGGGCGGACACATTTGCAAGATGCGACGCCCGTGACGTTGGGACAGGAAATGTCCGGCTATGTGCAGATGCTGGGCGACAGTGCGGACCGGATAGTGGGTGTCTGGCCCCGATTGTCCCGCCTTGCCCAGGGCGGGACGGCAGTGGGCACGGGGCTGAACGCGCCAGCGGGGTTCGGTGATGATTTCTGCACCGAATTAAAGGAAATTACCGGCGGCGTTCCATGGATCAGCGCCCCCAACAAATTTGAAGCACTGGCATCGCATGACACGTTGGTCGAATTGTCCGGAATACTGAACGTGCTTGCGGTATCTTTGACAAAAATCGCCAACGACATACGCTTGCTTGGTTCCGGCCCACGCTCTGGCCTTGGAGAACTGCATTTGCCGGAAAATGAGCCCGGCAGCTCGATCATGCCCGGCAAGGTCAATCCGACACAGTGCGAAATGCTGACGATGGTAGCGGCGCAAGTCATCGGCAACCATCAGGCTGTGACCGTCGGCGGCATGCAGGGGCATTTGGAGTTAAACGTGTTCAAGCCTTTGATAGGCGCGAATGTGCTGCGGTCGATTGAACTGCTCTCTATCGGTATGGACAGCTTTACCAAAAACTGCGTGGATGGCCTTGAGCCCGACCGCGTGCGGATAAAGGATCTCGTGGATAGATCGCTCATGCTCGTCACCGCGCTGGCCCCGATCATCGGTTACGATAATGCGGCAAACATCGCTAAGCAGGCGCACCGCGAAGGAACCACCTTGCGCCAAGCTGCGTTAGCTTCGGGACTGGTTGACGAAGCCACCTTCGATACCCATGTCAGACCGGAAGACATGGTTTAAGTGCCAGCGCGTTGGCGTGCTGAATGGGAGACAATATATGCTAAGAACAATCGCAGGGGCCGTCGTCGGCGAAGTTATCGGCCGCAAACGTGGCAATGGCTTGCTCGGCGCAGGCATTGGTCTGGTGGCAACCCGCTTGGCGACCCGCTCACTGCCGGGTCTGTTGCTGGTGGGCGGCGCAATCGCTGCCAAAACCATCTATGACAAACGCAAAGAGCGGAAAGATATATAGACCGCCTTCGTTTTCCACAGACCGCGCTTACCTCTTGACGCCGCCCTGCCCTTTCGCGCAGTAGCGGATATGGCCCATACCGACACCCACAAGCCGCATGAATTGGAGCGCCGCGGCCTCCTCTTTGTTCTCTCGTCGCCTTCGGGTGCAGGCAAATCTACACTTTCGCGCATGCTTTTGGATGCAGACCCAACAATTGCATTGTCGGTTTCCTACACCACCCGTCCCCCGCGCCCCGGCGAGGTTGAAGGTGTACATTATCATTTCACTGACGTTGCTACATTCAAGAAAATGGCTGCCGATGGCGAGTTTCTGGAATGGGCGCATGTTTTTGGTAACCGCTACGGTACACCCAAAGCGCCTGTTGAGGAGAAGCTCGCTGCTGGCTGCGATGTCTTGTTCGACATCGACTGGCAAGGCGCGCAGCAATTATATCAAGAGGCGGGGCCTGATGTCGTCCGTGTCTTCATCTTGCCGCCATCGATTGAGGAGCTTGAACGCCGCCTGCACAGCCGCGCACAGGACAGCGATTCCGTCATCTCCGACCGTATGAGCCGCGCAAAGGCGGAAATCGGGCATTGGGATGGCTATGATTATGTGCTCATCAACGATGATGTGCAGGCCTGTTTTGAAAAAGTCCGTCAGATTTTGGCTGCAGAACGCATGAAACGCCGGCGGCAAAAGGGCCTAATCGGCTTTGTCCGCGACCTCGCTGCGACTTAAGGCAGCAACTTAAGCTAACCCCGCCAGCAATAGCGTCAATCCGCCCAAGCCAATAGACAAATGCCAGCGCAGCTTCATCCAGCCCTCTGGCAAGGCACAGCGCGACGACAACCAACGATCGCCCAAGGGCGACAGCAACAGGAAAAACCCAAGCCACGCCATCGACGGGCCGGGCCAACTCAAGCCCCATATCCACGGCAAATAGGTCGCAAAGGCCAGCAGGCTTGGCGCGACGGCAAGCGCGAAGATGCCATTGGCAGACGCGTTATCGTTGCGAGTGGTCGCGCCAAGCGCCCACCACATCCCCCCAATGAAGCTGAAGATAAAGGCGGCATAGCCATAGGCCAAGGCAAGGCCAGTCCATTGATATTCGGAACCAGAAAGCACCATCACAGCTGCAATGATTTGCGGCAATAATCCTGCATAGCCAGCGATAAACGCCGCTTTCGGGATTGGTCGAAGGGTGAATGTCGCGCTGTCTGTCATGGGAGTGTTCCTTGGATGCAGCGCGCAACTACCTGCCCCGCCACTCACCTGCGAGATGGGTTTTCACCTATGTTCCTGGTGTGAGTAGGTCCAAAAAACGCACTGCAGCCATAAATTCGCCTTCGCGGTCGCTGCGGTTCTTTTGCGCCCAATGGTCTGCGCCCCATAATTCTTCCTGCCAAAGCTCGTCCAGGCATGCGGCTTTCCAGATGTCTTCAGGCGTGCCTGCGCGTTCGATGATGGCCAGGGTTGCAATGAGCGATCCCGACAAATGCGCAAGCTTTGCCATGGCTGCCAGTTCGAACGTCCCGCGAGCCGCAACCACATTGCGCAATATGGCCAGCGTCGCCTCTGGCTGCTGCTGATGCATGATGCCTTCGACGATCACGAAGCTGATATCATAGCGCGCCTTGGCCCAGTTCAGCCACGGGTCCCAAATCTGCGCCTGCCGTTCGGCCAAAGCCTCGCCTGCCGTGGCGCGATAACAAAAAAGGTCTGTCTCGCCATAGGCCGCAATGGCCGCGGCAAAGCCAGCGCGGTCCGGCGCAATCCGGTCAATCGCGGCATTGGCAAAGCCGGTATTCGGCATCAACGCCGGGTTAAGCGTCTTCTCCACAGCTTCCCATTCGGCAACCACTGCATCCGCCATCTTCTGCGTTGGTAGCGCGAGCATATTGCCCGTGGGCGTTTTTACCGGACGCCCGTCAAGCCGAACGGCTTGGCCAAAAGTTGTGGGTTCGAGTGTAACCTCTTTCCAAAATCGCCTCATATATCAGGCTTACTTTTCCATCTTTTGGCGAGAAATACAGGAACAAGGAGGAAGTCGAGAATGCCGACGAGAAACAACAAATAGCCCGCCGCTTTGGGCAATCCAAACGCCTCCCGCGCAATGACGGCCAGGCCCACCACAAGCATGATTGCACCCGTAATCCGGCACAGGTTGATCACCAGAAACCGATATTGCGCCTGCGCCTCTGCACGCGCCTTGTCGTCCATCGGCGTCATGCGAAATCTTTCAGATAGGCTTTAAGGTCGTCCATGCTTTCGGCGATATAGTCTGCGCCTGCCTCGCGCAACTCCTCCACGCGGTGATAGCCCCAATTCACGCCGACCGTGCGCGTTCCGGCCGCGCGGCCCATGTGGATGTCATACACGGTGTCGCCAATGACCACCGCATTGCTGGCGTCGGTGCCGGCATCGGCGAGTGCCTGATAGACCATTGATGGGTGTGGTTTGGAGGGGTGGCGGTCGGCGGTTTGCAGCGTCACGAACAAGCCCTTAATGGCATGATGATCGAGGCAGCGGACCAAACCGCGGTCTGACTTTCCCGTCGCCACGCCCAACATCCACCCGCCTTCGTCCATCTCAGACAGTAAAGCGGCCATGCCCTCATACAATGGTTCATCAACCAATCCATTGTTGCGCAGCGTCAGGAACGCGTTCCGGTAATGCTCGGCCAGATCATGATGGCATTGGTCTTCTGCATCGGGCAGCAAAACGCGCATCGATTCCACCAACGACAATCCAACCACGCGGCGAATGTCATGCCGAAGCGGCGGGGTTAGCCCAGCGCCTTCAAATGCATGCTCCATCGCCATGCAAATATTGGCCTGACTGTCGACGAGTGTCCCGTCGCAATCGAATATGGCGAGGCGGCTGTGCGATCCGGTCACTTGGCGCGATCCCCAATCCTTGAGCCGCCGCTTTTATAACCGCCGTTACGCTGCATCCCGAATGTCCCCCCTGACCTCAGTCCCTTTATGCTGAAACAAGTTCCGGATGACGAGAGGGAAGTTGCCTTTTTTTGCGTTTTTTTAGGAGGAGGGCTTAGGCGTAGCCGCTTTAACGCGGCGGTTTCTTGGCAGGCGCCCTCTTCGCTGGCGCTTTGCCGTTCACAGCTTTCTTGATCACCGGCTTCTTAGCCGCGATTTTCTTGCCAGCGGCCATTTGGCTGCGTTTATTGTCTTTGGGCTTGTCGGGCGTCGACCCGCGTGAGCGGCGTTCGCCCTTGCGCTCCTTGCGCGCCGACTTGGCGATATTCGCTGCAACGCGTTTCTTGCCCTCGGCAGTTTCGCTGAACTTAGGCGCGTCGAGAACGAGCGCATCACCCATTTCAATGTCGAAACCCAAATCGTCAAAGCTTGCCTTCATATGCGGAGGCATATCGGCGCGGACGTCGATTTGGTGGCCGGACGGATGGTCAATGCGAATGCGGCGGGCGTGCAGGTGCATTTTGCGGCTGATCGTGCCCGTCAGAAACGCGTCCTTGCCGCCATATTTGCCGTCGCCGACGATGGGGTGACCAATCGCGGCCATGTGCACGCGCAATTGATGGGTGCGGCCTGTATAAGGCTGTAGCTCAACCCAAGCGGTCGCGTTGCCCGCGCGTTCGACAATACGATAGCGGGTACGCGCAGACTGCCCTTCTTTTTCATCGACATGCATCTTCTCACCACCGCTGCCCGGTTGCTTGCCAATAGGCAGGTCAATGAAGCCATCGGCGATGTCGGGCACGCCCACAACCAGCGCCCAATAAACCTTGCGTGCGGTCCGTGACGAAAATGCCTTGGCAAAATGCCCGGCCGACCGCGATGTCCGCGCCAGCAACAACGCGCCCGACGTGTCCTTGTCCAGACGATGGACAAGCTTTGGCCGGTTATCGAGCTCAAACCCCAAGGCATCCAGCAGGCCATCGACATGGTTCTCGGTCTTGGTCCCGCCCTGCGTAGCCAACCCTGCGGGCTTGTTAATCACCAACGCCGCATCATCCTTGTGGATCACCATGCTGAGCGCGAATTCCATCTCGTCGTCCGTCAACTCACGGCGTTTGCGGACGGGCCGCGCGCTGGACGATGCTGATGTGTCCGCGGGCGGCACGCGCAACGTTTGCCCAGCCAACAACCGATCACCCGGTGTCGCGCGTTTGCCGTCGACGCGCAGCTGCCCCGTGCGGGCCCAGCGCGACACGATGTTGAATGATGCGTCGGGCAAATGCCGTTTGAACCAGCGATCAAGCCTTATGCCATCATCATCGGGGGCAACGACAAATTGCCGAATACCCTTTTCGTCGTTCTTACTCATGCCCAAATTGCCTTTGCTATCGCCATCCCGGCGAACACTGCGCCAAGCGCCAATAATACCGATACCACGGCATAGACCGCCGCCATACCCATCTGCCCGCGTTGCACCATCTGCGCCATTTCAAGCGAGAAGGCACTGAAAGTCGTAAACCCGCCGAGGACACCAACGCCCAGAAAAAGGCGCAGCGGTTCAGCCGAACTGTCCCCGCGCAGCAGCCACATCGCCAACACGCCCATGCACAATCCGCCAGCGACATTCGCCGCAAAGGTTGGCCATGGCCAGCCAGCCGCGCCAACAGGCAGCGCGCGGGACAGGCCGTAGCGCATCGCTGCGCCAATAGCTCCGCCCGACATGACAAGGATGATGGGGTTCATCGCCGCGCTTTAGCGGCGCTTTACGGTAAAAGCCAGCCAAAGGAGGCCGCCGTAGCGATGGCGCCAGAGTCGATTAGAGGCGTACGCCCCTGTTCTAACGTTCGGTGCAGCTTGAAAACCGGGTGCAAGCTGAGCGTCACTGGCGGCTATTTGAAGCAAATGCACCCAAAATTAGGGCGACACCGGACGAAACATTGCAAAACATCATCATGATCCCGGCGCTCCGGCAGCAGGTTTTGTCTTATTTGCGACAATCGGGTGTGCCTACTGGACAAAAAAAAGGGGTGACCTGAAAGTCACCCCAGTCGCTTCGGCTCTTGATAAGGTTCAAAGCCCTTTGTTGGTTATAATGTCGACAATCGTACCCTTGTCCGTCGAGCTATTGAAAGTAATGACATAAGCCCCGCCATCGGCATCGCGGGTGCCCCCAAGTATATGTTCGCCACCGCGAAGCTGGTGTTCGGCGTCAAAGCCTGATTTGCGCGCACGCGTATAATAATAATCGATAGC
>JAZKGS010000089.1:7823-9413 GCA_040385805.1 Pseudomonadota bacterium
GGCAAAATGGCATCAACAAATACCCAGCGGACATGAGTCACGTCCTCTGCCGTCGCCGGCCGTTCGGCTTCCGCTGTACCGGTGGCGGGCGGGGTTTTCACTTTCAAGCTGGCAAGTTTGCCCCAATTTTTGCCGCTATCGACCGACATTTCGGCCCAATCTTCGGCAACCGAATCAAACCTTACTGCCGCTGGCATTGGGTTCGTTGCCATAAAGCCTATAGCGGGTTGTGCGCTGGTATTGTTGACAAGCAAGGTGAATACCACCTTGTCACCAGGAACTACCGCCACTTCACTTGGCGCGTGCAAAGTCGTTTTTTCAGCCCCGCTTGCATCACGCTCGGTCCGCTCAATCTTCACTTCGCTACTCAAGCTTACAGGCGCGGCGGCAGACTTTTGCGCCAACGCCGGTGTTGGGTTAACCAGGTATCCACTCGTAACTATCGCCGCTGCCAACGCCAAAGCAGCGGACGGCTTCGTAAAAATCCGTTTCATGATCTATCTTGCCTTATCTGGTCCGACAGCGATCTGCGCAAGCAACTGTCCGGGCGACTATGGCGTACAGATGGTTAACAGTCGGTAAAGCTACTATGTTACAACGGGCTGAAGCTTAAGCGAAAAAAGGTTGCCATTCACACACAGCCCCCGTTCAAGCGCAGCCAGAAAATGAGCGGCGCCGGCTTAATAACCAGTCCCATCGCCATCTTCCAAATTTAGCTTCGGGGCCATCACACCTCGCAGTTGAACGATAGACATGATAGGCACCAGCCTTCGCCGCAATCGCAACCGTTTAGACATGATTCCAAAAGGAGCTTCAATGATCCCGTTCGTCAGCATGACCGATACCCGTGGACAGAAAATTTCGGTCAATCCGGAGATCGTCCAATTTGTCCGAACTGCCGACAATCGGGATGATGAGTGCTTAATTGTCTTTGGAAAAGACCAATTGCTGCGCGTTCAAGGCACTTTGGCCCAGGTAACCGACATGTTGCGGCATGGTTAATTGTTGCTACAGCTACGGTTTAACCTCATGAATTAAATTTGCATTTGGTTATACAACCGACATCAGGCTAAGCCTAACTCCGTTACTGCGGTCGGGGTACCGGTCAGGCAGATTCGAACAATTTCGCAATAAAAAGGCAGTAAGGGGCGCTAATGTCGGATCAGATTGGTACTGCCATCCAATGGAGCAACAGTCATCTTCGCCTCGCAGTGGAGGCGGCGTGCGTTGCAATGTGGTCATGGAATGTTGAGGATAACAGCTTTCGCATGGATCCACGCGGCTTCGAATTATGGGGCCTACCATGGACGGAAAGTGTCGAATTCGAACAATTATCAGCGCACATACACCCGGCTGACAGAGACCGTGTGCGCGCAGCGTTTGTTGCAACACGTTCCGTCGCAGGTCCGTACGAAATTGATTTCCGCATCATATTGGACGGCTGTGTCCGTTGGGTTTCCGCGCGCGGTCAGGGCGCAGACGAAGGCAAAGTCGACAATGTGATGTTCGGTATATTCCTTGATGTTACCGGACGCAAGCAAGCAGAAGAGGGCAACGAACTGCTTGCGGGCGAAATGAGCCACAGGGTTA
>JAZKGS010000090.1:0-3468 GCA_040385805.1 Pseudomonadota bacterium
TATCGCTTCAACGATCCGGTCAAGGGCGGGAAGGTCGTGGTGACGATATGAGAGCCGAAGCCCGCCACACCGCATACCTGTCGCCAACCGACAACTGGACCGGCGCAAACATCGAACAGAGCGACCGCGCCCACTATCGGCGTGTGCAGGAAGCATCTGACAAGCTGCGGCGGGCCGTGGTGCGCTATCAGCAGCGCAATTCGACATTTACGATTGAGGTGGGGTGATGGAACCAATCAACATGTTTGAATGCTTCTGCTCATTCCGTTCCGAAGGTTACGGGGGCGCTCCTCTATGTAAGCATTGCGGCAAGCAAATGCGCCATTGGAACACGCGGACACCTAGCGTTCGTTCAAACGTGATGACCGGCGAAACCACCGACAAGCGCACAGAAAACGGGGGCTACTGATGCGCGCTGAAACCATAGGCCGCGCAACGCTCTATTGCGGCGACAGCCGAGAATTGATCGCGAAGCTGGCGGGTGTTGATGCCGTTATAACTGACCCGCCTTATGGCGTAAAGCTAGGAGAAAACTCGGCTTCTCAAAAATCGTCTTATGCCAGCTTTGATGACACTCCTGAAAACGTCCGAACAATTTGCGTTCCGATCATCAATTCGTGCCGCGATAGGTTCGCTCGCGTTGTCTTGACACCTGGCGTCAAGAATATGTTTCTTTATGACAAACCAAACCACGTAGGGTCTTTCTATTATCCTAGCGGCGCTGGCTGTAATTCGTGGGGCTTTTCATGCTGGCAGCCCATCTTTTACTACGGAAAAGATCCTTTTGGCGGGAAAGGTTCGCGCCCAGATAGCAAGGAATCCTGTGAGCCGTCAGAAAAGAATGGCCATCCTTGCCCTAAGCCGATTGGCCAAACGAAGTGGCTCGTAAACCGCGCATCTTTGCCCAACGAAACAGTTTTTGACCCATTTATGGGAAGCGGCACGACTGGCGTGGCGTGCGTGACAATGGATAGAAATTTTGTGGGCTGCGAGGTTGAACCCGCATATTTTGACATAGCCTGTCGGCGCATTGAGCAAGCGCAGCGCCAAGGCGATCTATTCATCGAGGCTGCGGCATGAGCATCAAGCTTATGACCGCCGCATGGGATATGGATATTCCATCCACCGAAAAGATGGTGCTGCTTTGCCTGTGCGATTACGCCGACGAAAACGGGAAGTCTTGCTATCCGTCGATAGCCACGCTTGCGAAGCGCACAAGCAAGAATGCGCGGACGGTCCAAAGGGCTTTGCGGTGGCTGGAGAAAAGCAAGATTTGCGACAGTCACGAACGTGCAGGGACAAGCACGAACTACACGCTAAATCTGGACGCATTTGTCAGGGGTGACAAAATGTCAGGGGTGACAAAAACGACGCCTAGGGGTGACACCACGCCACCCAATCCACCAAGAACCACCATTGTTGATAAAGCTAAAGCTTTACCAATAGTGAAATCGAAATCTGCAAAGCATTTTCCGAAACCAGAAGGCGTCGAGCAGAGCATCTGGAACGATTATCTGGATTTGCGCAAAGCCAAGCGCGCTCCCCTGAGCAACACTGCCCTGACCGCCATCGAACGCGAAGCTGCAAGGGCGGGTTGGTCGCTAAACGACGCGTTGGCCGAATGTGTGGCGCGAGGTTGGCAAAGTTTCAAGGCAGCATGGGTTAGAGAAAATGGACAATCACGAAATCAGCAAGGCGGCATGGGAGTCACCGAACGCGCAGCCCACCGAGCCTTGTCCGAAATTACAGGCGGCACTGGCAATTTTGCGGGACGCGGAGGCCAAATACCGCCCGCCGACGCTGGAAGAGGCCATCGAACTATTGACGCCGTGCCTGATACTGTGCGCGCCATCGGGTATGCAGGAGGATGACCGAACATCGTGGTATAAGGCTGCGCTGATGACCATTGGCGACATTCCCTTAAGCTTTTTGCAGCGGGCAACCTTGGCGGCGCGCAAGGTCTGCGACCATCCGGCCAAGATTGTTCCGTTCATTTGCCAGTTTGAGCCGGACCTAGCCAGATGGGCGGCGGATAAAATCCACCACGCCAGAAAGCACGTTGAAAACCTGAGCGCGCCGCGTCTGGAAAAGCATAGCCCTGAATACATGACCGCGCAGGATTTGGCCGAAATGAAAGCCGAACTCACAAACGCCCTGCGGGCTTAACACACCAACCATACGGGGGACAGAATGGCAAAGACAAAGAAAAAGCCGGGGAACAAGCAATCAGCGCGTTCACGTTATGTTGGAAAGAACGGGGGATGATAGTAACCAAGCACGCAATCGAGAGGTATCAGGAACGGGTAAATCCGATCTGCAATGCTGCCGCGCGCGCTGTTCTGGTTAAAATCACGGACCCATACACCGGCATCCCCGGCAAGTTCTCGATAAAGTTCGGCAAGGGCAACCGCCTGCTGATTGAAGATGGCGTTATCGTCACGGTTTACCCGAAACCAAAGGGCGCATGGAGGGGTGTGTTTAAATGAATTACGAACGATGCATAGCAGTCACGGATAACACTGAGACGAGTTCACTGAGTCTCTCTTTGCCTGATGATTTGTCATTTGAGCAATGGCAGGACGTTGGCCGCAATCTGGCTGCTCGGGGCAAGGTTCTCAACTGGTGGATAGGCGACTGGTGGGCTGCTGGCGATCATAGGTACGGGGACAGGGCTAAGGTTGCTGCTGAGGGATTGTTTGGCAAAGAGTTTGGCTCCCTTGCGAATGCCGCATCTGTTTGCAGAGTATTTGAAACTTCACGACGTCGTGAACGTTTGTCGTGGTCTCACCATGTGGAAGTGGCTCCGTTGTCGCCCGAGCAGGCCGACGAAGTTTTGGAACAGGCAGAACAAATTGGAATGTCTGTGATGCAGGTTCGTGCAGTAGTCCGTGAATTGCAAGGTATCGCTCCGCTTCGCATAATCTCACTTGGCGGCGAGACGCTGAACGGATTTCTCGAACGTTGGAATCGCTTGCCGCGCGAACTGCGCTCAATCGCCGCCGAACTCATTGAAGAAGCAGATGGCGAGGAAATACAGCCAGTGAAAGACGGAAAGATCGCTTTGAGCGTCGAGGACAGCAAGGCACTGATAGACGAAGTTGACAGATGGTGCAGGCGCACTGGCACGAATTATAACAAGCTTGTCGTGACAGCCGGTGTCGGCGTTACAACGCGGCATAAGGTTCGGATGAAGGGACAGGCTGTCTCAGTCGTTGTTGCGGCCAGACTTCGCCACACGATGCACAAGAACCGCCACGGCATCACGAAAAAGAAATACAAGATAACTTCAAAGCCGTGGGGCGGGCCATATCCAGAAGATGCTCCAAAGCCGACACCCAAGAAAATGTGCAAAGTATGCGGCGGCGATGTCAATGATTGCGGTTCGTACTGCCAAAGTCGCCGTGGAGAGATACTTTGAGCGCGTCACCTTTGCAGAGTAGGATGGGATAATGACCCCCAAGCAGCAAC
>JAZKGS010000091.1:0-15150 GCA_040385805.1 Pseudomonadota bacterium
ATGGCCAGCATCGCCTTCGGCGCGCAGTCGGATGATATCAAGCCAGTCATTCCAGCCGGGTCTTCGGACACCGCCGCATTGGACGCCGTGTTCGAAACTTTGGTCCGTTCGGGCAAGGAAGCGCCCACGGCCAAGCTCATGCTGATCCCTGAAGCGTGGCAGTCGAACCCAAATCTGCCCGCCACCCACCGCGCAATGTATGAATATATGGCGAGCGTCATGGAGCCGTGGGATGGCCCTGCCGCCTTGGCAATGACCGATGGCCAATGGGCCGTGGCTGGCGTTGACCGCAACGCGCTTCGCCCGCTGCGCTATAGCCGGACGTCGGACAATTTGTTGGTGATCGGTTCCGAAACCGGAATGGTCGTCCTGCCCGAAACAACAATATTGGAAAAAGGCCGCCTTGGCCCCGGGCAGATGATTGCCGTCAATTTGGATGAAGGCAAATTATACCGCGACGGCGAGTTGAAAGACCGTATTTCTGCCGAGCAGGATTATGGCGCATTGGTCGGCGGCTTCCGCCGCATTGACGATCTGCCTGATGCCAGTGAGGACAGCACGCCGGCTTGGTCGCGCGCTGAGCTTACAAAACGTCAGATCGCCGCGGGCATGACATTGGAGGATGTCGAAATGATCCTCGCGCCGATGGTCGAGGATGGCAAGGAAGCCATTGGGTCGATGGGCGACGACACCCCGCTTGCCGTCATCAGCGACAAGCCGCGCCTGATCAGCCAGTTCTTCCGCCAGAATTTCAGCCAGGTCACCAACCCGCCCATCGACAGTCTGCGTGAGCGGCATGTGATGAGCCTGAAGACGCGTTTTTCCAACCTTGCGAACATCTTGGAAGAAAAGAGCCAGAATGCCGACGTTCTGGTGCTCGATAGCCCGGTCCTGACCGCGCGCGATTGGCGCAGGCTGAAGGGTGCATTCGGACCGCTTGGTGCCGAAATTGACTGCACCTACGATATCTCCACCGGACAAGAAGGGCTGCGCGCCGCGATCACGCGTATCCGTGAAGAAGCCGTCGAAGCCGTGCGCATGGGCAAATCCGAACTGTTCCTCACTGACGAGAATATCAGCGCAGACCGCGTCGGTATTGCGATGATCCTTGCTGCGGCTGCTGTCCACACGCATTTGGTCCGCAACGGCCTGCGCAGCTATTCGTCGATTAATGTGCGTTCCGCCGAGTGCCTGGACACGCATTATTTCGCCGTGCTCATTGGCGTTGGCGCAACCACGGTGAACGCCTATCTCGCCGAAGCCGTAATTGGCGACCGCCATAGTCGTGGTCTGCTTGATGGCTACACACTGTCACAAGCGGTTGAGAATTACCGCACAGCGATCAACGAAGGCTTGTTGAAGATCATGTCCAAAATGGGCATTGCCGTGATTTCAAGCTACCGTGGTGGTTATAATTTCGAAGCGGTTGGCCTGTCGCGGGCCTTGGTCAACGACTTCTTCCCGGGCATGCCGAACAAGATTTCGGGCGAAGGTTATCACTCGCTCTATGTTAACGCGCGTGACCGGCATGACGACGCCTTTGACAGCGCGGTTGCGCGTCTGCCCGTCGGCGGATTTTACAAGCAACGCGACGGCGGCGAAGAACATGCCTATTCGGCTGGGCTGATGCATTTGCTGCAAAGCTCCGTCGCAAATGACAGCTATTCGACCTACACGCAATTTGCGCAGGGCGTGAAAGAACTGCCGCCAATTTACTTGCGCGATTTGCTTGAATTCAACTTCGCCAAAGAGCCCGTTGCCATCGACGAGGTTGAGGCCATCACCGAAATCCGCAAGCGTTTCGTGACGCCCGGAATGTCGCTTGGCGCGCTGTCGCCCGAAGCGCATGAGACGCTTGCCATTGCCATGAACCGCATTGGCGCAAAGGCCGTATCAGGGGAAGGCGGCGAGGACAGCAAGCGCTTCAAGCCTTATGAAAATGGCGACAATGCCAATAGCGTCATTAAGCAGATTGCCAGCGGCCGCTTTGGTGTCACCGCCGAATATCTTGGCGCGTGCGAGGAAATCGAAATCAAGGTCGCGCAAGGGGCAAAGCCCGGTGAAGGTGGACAATTGCCCGGCTTCAAGGTGACCGAAATGATCGCGCGTTTGCGGCACTCGACGCCGGGCGTTACGTTGATTTCACCACCACCGCATCACGACATTTATTCCATCGAAGATCTGGCGCAGCTTATTTACGACCTTAAGCAGATTAACCCGCGCGCGCGGGTCTGTGTGAAGCTTGTCAGCGCGGCAGGCATCGGCACGATTGCGGCTGGCGTCGCCAAGGCGCATGCCGATGTCATCCTGATCTCCGGCAATGTCGGCGGCACAGGCGCCAGCCCGCAAACCAGCATCAAATATGCAGGTACGCCATGGGAAATGGGGCTGTCCGAAGCGAACCAAGTGTTGACGCTCAACGGCCTCCGCCACCGCGTGAAGCTGCGCACCGATGGCGGCCTGAAAACCGGACGCGACATTGTCATTGCGGCGATTTTAGGCGCTGAAGAATTTGGCATCGGGACACTAAGCCTAGTTGCCATGGGTTGTATCATGGTCCGCCAATGCCATTCGAACACCTGCCCCGTTGGCGTGTGCGTTCAGGACGAAGCCTTGCGCAAGAAATTCACGGGCACGCCGGAGAAAGTCATCAACCTGATGACCTTCATCGCCGAAGAAGTGCGCGAGATACTGGCCAAGCTTGGCTATCGCAGCATTGATGAAGTCATTGGCCGCACTGAGTTGCTTCGGCAGGTCAGCCGCGGGGCCGAGCATCTTGACGATCTCGACCTTAACCCCATTCTGGCCAAGGTGGACGCCCCTGACAGCGCGCGCCGGTTCAACATCCCGACATTCCGCAACGAAGTGCCCGACAGCCTTGATGCGCAGATGATCCATGATGGCCGGCCCGTGTTCGAACGGCGCGAGAAGATGCAGCTGACCTACAATGTCCGCAACACGCATCGCGCGGTGGGCACGCGGTTGAGCTCCGAAATCACGCGGCTGTACGGGATGAAGGGCCTCGCCGAAGGCCATGTCCATGTCCGTCTGCGTGGTTCCGCTGGTCAGTCGCTTGGCGCATTTTTATGCCAGGGCATAACTTTGGAAGTGTTTGGCGATGCCAATGACTATGTGGGCAAAGGCTTGTCCGGCGGCACGATCATCGTGCGTCCAACGGTCAGCAGCCCACTGGTGAGCCAGCAAAACAGCATCATCGGCAACACTGTTCTATATGGCGCAACGTCAGGACGCCTGTTCGCCGCAGGACAAGCGGGTGAACGCTTTGCCGTGCGCAATTCTGGCGCGCATGTCGTGGTCGAGGGCTGCGGCTCCAACGGCCTTGAATATATGACTGGCGGCATTGCGGTCATCCTGGGCAAGGTGGGCAGCAATTTTGGGGCTGGCATGACGGGCGGCATGGCCTTCGTGCTCGATAGCGAACGCGACTTCACGCAAATGGCCAACCCCGACAGCATAGTGTGGCAACGCCTTGAAAGCGCCTATTGGGAAGACGCGCTTAAAGCTTTGATTACTGCGCATGCCGAAAAAACCGACAGCGCATGGTCGAAATCGATCATCGAGGATTGGGATCGCAGGCGCGGAGAATTCTGGCAGATTTGCCCGAAGGAAATGCTCACCCGGCTTAGCCAGCCTTTGTCGGACCATGAGGCTTTGGAAGCCGCCGAGTAGAATGAAGACTGCGGCAGGCTGAGCATATTTGTTCAGCTTGCACTCAGGCTCGCCGGAGTAAGTCCCTACCTTCAATTGACGGTCAGGACTCATCATGCGCGCAAAATTTATACTTTTGGCTTTGCCCTTTGTAGCTGTCACTGCGCCTTTGAGCGCGCAGGAAGTTGTTTATGCGCCAGGCACTGGCGATGCGGAGTATGCGAGCGCCGACGCGCCGGAATATGAAAACGCGGACGCCGATGATGATGATTATGATGACGGCACCAGACTAGAACCCATCGCGGGCCGCTTGTCCGACCCCATGGTCCAGGACAGCGTTGCCATCATGGTCGAAAATATGGCGGGGGCAATCATGAACATGCCCATCGACGGCATTACCCAAGCAATTGAAACCGCGCGCCCCGGCACGGTCAGGCGTTCGATGCGGCGTGGCGCAACAGTCGCGGATGTGGCTGGTCGCGACGCGCGTTATTTGCCGCAAGAATTGGGCGACCAAAGCCGAGCAGCGGTTGGCATGATGGGCGGCGTTGCCCGTGCGATGGCCAATATGATGCCTGCCATTGAAAATCTGGGCCGCGATATGCAGGACCAGATTGACGCAGCCAAGTACGAGGCTCGGCGCGCGCGCGACCGATAAGCGCACGCCATACAGTCGCAGCCAATCGCTGCTGGTCAATTGCCCGCTTCCCTGCTTTATTCATCGCATAGAGATGTGATGGAGAAGCCCTTTTTATGCGTAGCTTGTTAATCGCCGCGTCGTTGTTCGCGCTTTCGGCGCCTGCTTATGCCGATGCTAATAAAGACCTCAATATTCTGGTCGATGACGTCTGGGCGACAGTCCTGAAGGAAGCGCCCGTTTACGCCAGCGCGCTTGGCGTGGATGATTATGCCAATGAACTTGGAGAGTACACGCTTGCAGCGCAGGACCGCCGGGCCGCAGACGCCGCGAAGTTTCTGACCCGCCTGGATGCCATTCCCGCAAGTGCTCTGACTTCCGCGTCGAAGGTGGAGGCTGGCATATTGAGGCGGTCGTTAGTGTCGACCATACAGGGCAATCAGTTCGGCCAGCGTGCGATCAACTTCACAACCTATTCGAGCTGGCATCAACAGCTTGCAAGCATGTCGCGCAATTTGCCGTTCAAGACCAAAAAGGATTTTGAAAGCTACAATGCGCGGCTCGGGCAATATGGCCGCGTCAATGACGAGAATATTGCCGTCGCCAATGTTGCGATTGAAGGCAAGTTTACACAACCTTGCGAAACGCTCACTGGCTTTGAAGGCACCGTGAGCGGCCTGATTGCCTCCGACATTCGCCAATCGCGTTTCTATGGACCTTATGCCGCAAAGCGCCCGGAGAGCATTTCGGAAGCCGATTTCGCGGCACTGGCCGCCAATGCCGAAGCAACTATCAGCAACGTCATCCACCCGGCGCTTAACAAGCAACTGGCCTGGTATACCGCAAGCTATAAGCCAGCATGCGCAAAGGCCCCCGGCGTTTCGGCGCAGCCAAATGGCGCGGCCTATTATGCCTTTCGCATCCGCGAAGAAACCACAACTGATCTGACCGCTGAACAAATCCACCAGATTGGTCTCAGCGAAGTGTCGCGCATCCGCGCGGAAATGGTCGAGGTCGCAAAAGCAGCGGGCTACCCGAGCCGCGAAGCCTTTATTGAACATCTGCGCACCGACCCGCAATATTATGCCAAGACGCCAGAGGAGCTGATGGAGAAGGTCGCGCGGGTCACGAAGATTATCGACGGCAAAATGCCAAGCCTGTTCGGTCGTCTGCCCCGATTGCCTTATGGTATCAGAGAAATTCCAGCGGAAACCGCCGAAGGCACGACGACCGCTTATTATAATCCGGGTTCACCCGAAATCGGGATTTCGGGGACCTATTTCGTCAACACATCAAAGCTTAACCAACGTCCGTTTTGGGAAGTGCCAGCGCTTTCGGTACATGAGGCGGTCCCGGGGCACCATCACCAGATTGCGTTGCAGCAGGAACTGCCCTTGTCCGATTTCCGGAAATATGGTGCGTCTTTCACGGCATTTACCGAAGGCTGGGGGCTATATTCCGAGCGGCTTGGTATCGAAATGGGGCTATATGACACACCCGCCAAGGATATGGGGCGGCTATCCTACGAAATGTGGCGTGCGCTCCGCTTGGTGGTCGACACGGGCATTCATGCCAAGGGCTGGAGCAAGCAACAAGCCATTGCCTTCATGACCGACAACAGCGCATTGTCCGCTGCGAATATCGAGGCGGAGGTGAATCGTTACATCAGCTGGCCGGGCCAGGCATTGGCTTACAAATTGGGCGAGCTTAAAATCCGCGAATTACGGACAATGGCGACCAAGGAGCTTGGCCCCAAATTCGATCTGGCTGCATTCCATGATGCAGTGCTTGGGCAAGGGTCAGTGCCGCTTGATGTGCTTGAGCAGCAAATTAAGGATTGGGTCGCGACGGAAAAAGCGAAGACCTAAACGGATTATTTTGGCTGAGGAAGCGGTTCGGCGTCGGCGCTGGCTGCTTCTTTGGCGTCAAGCTCGGCCTGCAACTTGGCTTCACGTTCAGCGCGGCCTTTTTCGAATTCCACGACGCGTGCTTCAACCTCGGCGGCTTCGGCATCAATGCCTGCCATGCGCTTCGCGCGTTCGGCGGCGATTAACCGGCCAAAGGTGATGCCGGGATCTTGCGCCTTTTCGGCATAGGCCTTGTTGATCTCAGCAAGGCCACAGCCGGTGAAGCCGCCAGCACCCGAGGGAGAACAGCTCATCGTGCCGCTTGCGCCGACATATTCGTAGGCCTTGATCCGCTCGGACATCGCCTGATTGCGTGGGTCATTGGGGTCGCCGCGCAAATTGGTGGGGATACGATAACGGTCTTCCTCGCCCATCCGCGCGCAAACGACGATTTCGTCGCCTGTGCTTTCGGGGCATTTGTCATCGCCATAAATGATCAGCTGGTTGATTTTTTCATCAACGGGCGGGGACATGGGAGTGTCCTGAGCCGATGCCTGAACCGATAGCATCAGTGCGATGCTTGCGAGCGATATTCTGGCCACTGCTTTCACGGGATCATCTCCAAAAATATGTTGGCCTGCATTTGAACGGAGCAGGCTGAATGTGCCATGAAGCTTAGATATGTTTCGACACGGCAATGGCGGTGCGGCAACCCATGCGGACCAAGGCGCTCATCACTGGATAACCAAAGGCACGCTCTGCACCTTCGGCCAAGGCGGTGGCCTTATGGTCCTGTTCGTCAGCTTGGAAATCCGCAATCATTGCCGATAGTTCAGGGTCGCTGTCGCCAATTTCGGCGAGCTGTTCGCTATAATGGCGGTCGATCTCGGTCTCGACAGCCACGGTGCAGGCCATGGCAGCCTCCGGGCTGATCGCGGCGGACACGGCGCCAAGCGCAAAGCCTGCGGCATTCCAAACAGGGTGCAAGGCCGTGGGGCGCACGCCGCGTTCGGCCATCATCTTGTCAAAGGCGCTGAGGTGACGTTCCTCTTGTTCGGCCATATGGGCGATACTGCGGGCGGCAGGGGTACGATCACCCATGACAGCAAGTTGCCCGGCGTAAATCCGTTTCGCGCCAAACTCGCCCGCCTGATTCACGCGGATCATGCGTTCGATTGCCAATTTCCGTTGAGCGGAGGTTTTCAGATTTTCTTGTTGCGCCATATCATTGCCAAGATGAGCATTGCGCCGCCGAACGACAAGAGAAAATTGTATCCAGCGAGCGAAATGCCAAACAAAGTCCATGGTGCGACGTCACAACGCACCAAGGGCGCGTTCATGATGGACTTAAGCAAATCATCGCCGCTGCCTGAAATCGTAGCGGTGCAGGCTGTCAGGCCTTCCCAATAGCCATATTCCACACCGGCGTGAAATCCGCCGATCAGGCCGCTGGTGGCAATCGCGAGTGCTGCCAAAGCGACCAAGGCCTTACGATACCCAGTATTGCTGACGCCAAAAGCGACCAAGGCAATCGCAACCGCCGCAAAATGCGGATAACGCTGCCACCAGCACATTTCGCACGGGTAAAGCCCGCCGACATATTGCGACACATAAGCGCCCGCCAGCAACGCGGCGGGTAGCAAAAATGCCAGCCAATGGGCCTTGTCAAATTTCGTTATCATGACGCGGCTGCGATCAATTCTGCGCTTTGCCCTTTGCTGGCTTTTCGGCGAGTTTCATCGTTTTTGGCCCAAGGCGTTGAAGCGTTTCCATGGCGTAATATAGTTGGAAATCCTCAATGCCCTTTGCCTTCAACTGCTCGGCAGTCATGGCGAAGCGGGGATCGTCAATGATGTCCTGCTCCAGATCCTTGGTGTCGTCCTTTAGCTCATTGACCAAATGGCGACGCAGGTCGGATTCGCGGATCGACACGCGGCTTTTGTAATCCGGGTCCGTCAATTGGGGCACGCGAATGTCAGGCTTGATGCCGCCTTCCTGCACCGAACGGCCCGAAGGCAGATGGTAACGCGCGACGGTGAGGCGCAGGCCAGTGTCGCGCGTCAAGGGAAGGACATTCTGCACCGATCCCTTGCCAAAACTGCGTTCACCCATGACGAGGGCGCGATGATGGTCTTGCAAGGCACCTGCAACGATTTCGGATGCGGAGGCAGAGCCTGCATCTACCAAGACGATGATCGGCGCGCCGCCAGTAACGTCACCGGGGACGGCACGTTCGGCCCACCAGCGGTCAACATTGCGCGGGTCACGGCCACGTTCGGACACAATCTCGCCCTTTGTCAAAAACGCATCCGATACAGCAACCGCCTCATCCAATATGCCGCCGGGGTTTGACCGCATGTCGATGATGTAACCCAGCGGATTGCCGCCGAGGGTTTTCTTGATGCCAGCGACTGCGGCGACAACGTCAGCACCGGTTTTTTCGGAGAAGCCAGTCACGGAAATGACGCCGATGCGGTCTTTCACTTCCCACTGCACGGGCTTCAGGTCGATGATCGCGCGTGTCAGCGTCACGTCGAACGGCGCATCGCGGCCGGGACGGAAGATCGAAAGCTTGATTGAAGTACCCGGCGCACCGCGCATGGCCTCAACCGCTTCATCAAGCGTACCGCCAACGATTAGTTTGCCATCCAGATGCGTAATGAAATCGCCGGACTTGATACCAGCCTTGTCAGCGGGCGTATCTTTGGTCGGGGCGATGACCTTCACGGCCTCATCTTCGAGCGTTACAGACAACCCAAGGCCGCCATATTCGCCGTCAATCTGCGTCTGCAGTGAACTAAAATCGGAGCGATCCAGGAAACCGCTATGCGGATCAAGGCTCGACAACATCCCCTGGATCGCGCCTTCCATCAATTTCTTATCGTCAACCTTGTCGACATAGCTCGATTTAACCTTGCGATAGACGGCAAGGAATTCGTCGAGATCCTCAATCTGCTGCGCCTGGTATTGCTGTTGTTGCATATTTTGCGCAACAAGCACGGTGCCGGGCACCGCAAGCGCGACGACAATGGCAAGGGTGGAGGGCAGCAAACGGTTCTTCATAGACAGTTTCCATTTCATCATGTCGTCGCTGCTATATCTCGCCTTAACCTAAGGTGAAAGCAAGTTTACCACGAACCCTGTCCCTGCCTCGACAAGGGTCCTGCAGATTCAGCCCAACAAGGCCGCAATGTCGATAAACCGCCCATTTTTGCGCAACTCAACGCCAATTTCCGGCGCGTCTTTTCCGGCACGGCCAAGCAAGGACCCTTGATCGACTTTCTGGCCCTTGGTGACTTGGACCGAATCGAGGTTGGTGATCAGGCTGTTCCAGCCTTTCCCATGTTCGATAATGACGATTTGACCGTAGCTGCGATAGCGGCCAGCAAAAGTGACAGTCCCCGCCGCCGGCGCAATGATCCGCGCCGCCTCCGCCACCGCCAGCCGCATGCCGCGTTCGCGATAACCAGTGTTGGTAAGCTCGCTGAAACCGCTCACGATTTTGCCTGCTACTGGCAGGATGTAGGCGCTCCCGCCCGACACTTGCGGGTCGGCGCGTCCGGGGCGAATGAAGGGACCGTCAAGCGCCGCGAGCTTAGATGCCTTTGCCGCGCTTAAGCGCTGGTTATCGATGCGTCCGACAATGTCCCGCGCGCGCTCGCCCTGAGCGATGGCTTGTTCAAAGGCGATAGCGGCGTTCGCGGACAATGCGCCGGTGCTGCCGCCTGCATCGCCCTCCAGCTTTGCCCCCTCCAGCTTTAACAAGGCCGCCTGACGGCTTTTCAACTGACGGCGGGCATCGCGAAGGGACCTGAGCGCAGCGGCTTCCTGCGCTTGCAATTCATTTTGCGTGGCAATCTGCTGACGCAGTGCGCTAGTTTGGCGCATGATCGCTGGCTGCACCGTCGCCATGACGGCGCGCAAGTGAATGTAATCCTCTCGCTGCCCCGGTTGCATCATCAACAAATAAGTTGGCTTACCGGCCATTTGCTGAAGCGCGGCGTTGAGGCGCAAGACTGGTTCGCTTTGCGTATTCAACTGCGATTGCTGGACATTTTGGCGGCGCGAGATAAGCGCGAAACGCGCAGCGGCGGTATCAATCTGCGCCTCTGCTGCGTCGATTTCCGCCGACAATACCGCGCGCTGCGCAATCAAGCGGTCGGTGACGCTGTCGGCGTTGCTTGCCTCTTGCCGCAACAGTTCGCTGCGCTGTTCGGCGCGCAACGAACGTTCTTTCGCCGCACGAAACGCACGTTGCTGCGCATCGTCGGAGGTATTCTCCTGCGCCATCAGGCCGCCCGCAATGGCCAGTGGCGCCAAAGTCAACGTTGCAAGGATAAGCAAGAACCGCATAGCCCTATCCTTCACGATGATAGGGGTGGTTGGCAATGATGGATGTGGCGCGAAACAATTGTTCGGCCAACATCGCGCGCGCCATTAAATGGGGCCAGGTCGCTTTGCCAAAGGCGATAAGCTTATCGGCGCTCGCGCGAGCCGTGTCGTCAAATCCGTCGGCTGCGCCGATTAAGAAGCGCACTTCACGCACGCCATCGTCACGCCAGCGTTCAAGCAAACGTGCCAGCTCGACCGAGCTTAGCTGCTCCCCCTTTTCATCCAACATGATGGTTTTGTAAGGGGAATCGGAAGCTGGCAGCTCCCCGCCGCGCGCCCTATCAGGAACGTCAGGCAGTTCGCTATGCTTGGTAGGCCAGCTAATCCGTTTCAGATAGCGATCGACCAGTTCAGATTCAGGGGACCGCCCAATCTTGCCGCGCGCGATGATGTGCAGGCGCATCGCCACCGGCGCGGACGATCAGTCTTATTGTGACGCGACTTCGGGCGCGTCGCCAAAGGCCCACATGCGTTCCAGATTGTAGAAGCTGCGGACTTCGGGACGGAACAGATGCACAATGACATCTTCGGCATCAATCAACACCCAGTCAGCCGACGGCAAACCTTCGATGCGGGCATGACGTCCGGCCTTTTTGATACGCTCGGCAAGCTTCTGCGCCATGGACGCAACCTGGCGCGACGAACGGCCGGATGCGACGACCATATGGTCGGCAATGTTGCTTTTGCCCTCAAGCGGGATGGTGACCACCTCTTGCGCCTGATCATCATCGAGCGACTGGAGAATCAACGCATGCAGCGCGTCGGGGGTCAAAGTGGGTTCCTTGGACTTTGCAGTCGGCGCAGGAACGGATGCAGTATCGATCAAGATGGCTCCTTAAAGCACAATATTTCGGGTAACGCCGTCACGCGTTCCATGTTCCTTATATCGGTGAAACCAATATGGGTCAGCGCGCCGTAGAGCGGTGGCCGAACGCGGATCTGGACGAAAGCGCAAAAAGACAAGCGCTGGCGTACTCCATTTCGTCCAGTGATGACGCTGGTCCGGACGCCGGACAAACCGTCTGAACCAGGCCATTGCGGGACCCGCAACGACATGGGGGTTATAGCCGGGTCTGGCGATAACTGCAATCGGCATCAATCGCGCAATGTCGCGCCATCGCCGCCAGTGGTGAAATTGCATCAAATTGTCTGCGCCCATGATCCAGATGAACCGTGTTTTCGGGTACCGCGCGATCAATTTCTTTAGCGTTTCGGCGGTGTACACGGTGCCAAGTTCGCGTTCGATGGCAGTGACTTTAATCGGCGTCCGGCGCGCTTGCGCCTTGGCCGATGCCATCCGCGCGGGCAATGGTGCCATGTCCGATTTGGGTTTCAACGGGTTGCCGGGCGAGACCATCCAATAATATTCATCAAGGCAAAGCGAATCCATCGCAAACAGGCTGATTGCGCGGTGGCCGCCATGCGCCGGGTTGAATGATCCGCCCATCAGGCCAACGGTTTTCAAGGGCGCGTCTCTTTTCAAGGGCGCGTTTGGCCCTGCCCGCGCACGATCCATTTATAGGTCGTTAGCCCCTCAAGTGCGACTGGACCACGTGCGTGCAGGCGGCCAGTGGCGATGCCAATCTCGGCGCCCAGGCCAAATTCACCGCCATCGGCAAATTGCGTCGAGGCATTGTGCATGACAATCGCGCTGTCGACCTCCGCCAAAAAGCGCGCAGCAGCAGCGGCATCCTGCGTGATGATCGCGTCGGTATGGTGTGAACCGTGGCGGGCGATATGCGCCATCGCTTCGTCCAAGCCCGACACGACGCAGGCCGAAATGACCGAGTCGAGATATTCGGTGTCCCAATCCTCGGCGTCGGCAGAAACGGTCCGCGCATCCAACTCCATCAACATATCATCCGCTCGTACTTCGCAGCCCGCGTCAATCAACGCGCCAATCAGCTCGGCGGGCGCGGGATAATCCTGATCAATCAGCAACGTCTCGGTCGCGCCGCAAATACCGGTGCGCCGCATCTTGGCATTCACAACCAACGCTTGCGCCATGTCCGGGTCCGCGTCCTTATGGACATAGCTGTGGCAAATGCCGTCGAGATGCGCGAGCACCGGAACGCGGGCTTCATCCTGGACGCGCGCGACGAGCGACTTACCGCCGCGCGGAATGATCATGTCGATAGCCCCTTGCGCGCGGAGCATAGCGCCAACCACCGCGCGGTCCTGCGTCGGGACAAGCTGAATGGCTTCGGCTGGCAGGCCAGCTTGCGTGATGCCTTGCACCATAACGGCGTGGATGGCGTGGTTGCTGTGCACAGCCTCGCTGCCGCCGCGCAAGATGACGGCATTGCCAGACCGAAGCCCCAAGGCCGCAGCATCGGCGGTCACATTGGGCCGGCTTTCGTAAATGATGCCAAGCACGCCAACAGGCACGCGGACGCGTTCCATGACTAGGCCATTGGGCCGATTACGGATGTCGATGATTTGTCCGACAGGATCGTCAAGCGTCGCCACCTGTTCCACCGCAGACGCCATGGAAGCGACACGCGCTTCATCCAGTTTCAGACGATCCAGCATCGCAGGCGAAATTCCGGCCGCAACTGCAGCGTCGACATCCTTTGTATTCGCCGCCAGAATATCAGCCATGCTGTTGCGCAATGCGGTGGCAGCCGCCAGCAACGCCGCCGCCTTGGTAGCATCATCCGCCCCTGCCAAGCGCCGCGCCGCCATTCGCGCATTCGTCGTCATGGCCGTCATCAATGTGTCGTGGTCTGTCATTGTCGGTAACTCGTAGAGAAGTGGCGGCAAAAGGGAAAGTGATCCACCGACTTTGGCGTAATCTTATATGGAACAAATCCGAATCGGGTCGATCTATCTGTTTTTAGGTGTTTTTATCAGAGATTTCAGGAGTAAATAATGACAGATGGGCCTGTCCGAATGTCATTTTGACAACGTTTTCCACAACTCATCGTGCAATGCGCCCGACTCGTCACGAGTCTGCGTCAGGCGATTCGCTAGGTCCGATTTCGTCTGCTAGGCGCACTCGACTAATTAAAAACGGGGTGGGTCGTGTCGCTTAAAACCAGAATGTCCGGTTGGAAAAACCGGATCGCTGGATGGTTTATTGACCGCGAATTTTTCATGCGGGCCAATGGCCAAGTCCGGTTCTTGAAGATATCCGCACAAGTGCAACGCCGCGTTGCGGGTACCGTCGCGTCCGTGATCGGCGTCTGGTTGCTGGTGACTTTGGGCATGGCAGTCAATCAAATCACCGTTACCGCGCAGCGCCTTGCGTTGAGCGAACAAGAGGCGAAAGTTGAATCCGCCGAAGAGCGCGTAGCAAGCTATCGCGGCTCAATCGACGAAGTGGCGAAGGATTTGGAACGCCGCCAGCAAATGCTGGAAAGCCTTGGCGACCAATATTTGGGCGACCTGACCGAGGCCGAAGCACTAGCGCCAACAACCGCAGCCGACGCGAGCGAAGAAGCCAAGACCGTCAAGACCATCAGCTTCATGGTGCCAGAGGCCGCTGGCCTTGCCCGTATCGAGGCACGCCAAATTCGCTTTGCAGAAAAAATGACGAAAGTGGCGCAGTCCCGGACTTTGAAAGCCGAGGCCGCAATCCGTCAGTTCGGGCTTAACCCCGAAGTATTGGCCCGCCAAGCGCGCAACGCACAGGGTGGTCTGTTCCAACCCTTCTTTGGCAAAGGCCAAAAGGACGTCCGTGAGCCACGGTTTTTGAAGCTTGCTGCCTCGCTTGGCCGCATGGACGCGATGGAACGCGCTCTCGCGGCAATTCCGACGGCAATGCCTGCCGCGTCGATGATGATGTCGAGCGGCTTTGGCTATCGCAGCGACCCCTTCAGCGGTGCTGGCGCGATGCACGCTGGTCTCGACTTCAAAGGTCCGGTTGGTACCCCAATCCTTGCCGCAGCAGAGGGCAAGGTAGTGCTCGCTGGCTTTAACGGTGGTTATGGCAACACGATAGAAATTAAACATGCCAATGGCTTGCTTACACGCTATGCGCATTTGTCTGGTCTAAATGTCAGAGCGGGTCAGATGGTTGAGCGCGGCGTTCAAATCGGACGAATGGGCAGCACGGGTCGGTCGACTGGCAGCCATCTGCATTTCGAAGTGCGTCTGAACGGTCAGGCGATCAACCCGCGTAAGTTTTTGGAGGCCAATCCTGATGTTCTCAAAGTCCAAACCGTCGCCGGAAACCGTGCCGACTCTGCCGCAAAGGAATAACGTTAGCGTGCGTAACAATTCTGGTCATACATTCTCGATTATTGCATCCGACGTCGAAATCGTCGGCAATCTGGCGGCGCGAGTCGACCTCCACATCGATGGCAAGGTGCAGGGCGATGTAACTTGCGGCAATCTTGTGCAAGGCGAAGGCAGCATGATCGCTGGTAAAATCACTGCTGAATCGGCAAAGCTTTCTGGCCATGTCGAAGGCTCGATTGAGGCCAACGACCTTATCATCGAAGCCACCGCACGCATCATGGGCGATGTTGTGTACAGCAACCTGACCATCGCACCCGGCGGCCAGATTGAAGGCAAGTTCCGGCATAAGTCATCCACCACACCAAGCATTGCGCGGACAACGGTGAATGTGGGTAAGGTTGCCGATCCGTTGATCCTTGGGGT
>JAZKGS010000092.1:0-3188 GCA_040385805.1 Pseudomonadota bacterium
ACGCAGCTGTTTGTCGTGCCCAAGTCGATACCAATAACTTTAGCCATAAAAACTTACCCCGAAATTTTAAAATTGAACTTTACCCTGTCTATTACGCACCAGCCCTATCAGGCACTGGCGTTCCACGTAACGCGACGTTGTAGCGGCGATATAGGTGTCAATTCTCTTGGCACAAGACTTCGGCACACCTAGATAAGCAAAAAGTTAGGTGAAAACTCTGTATAGGTTCGACGCAACTGTGGAAGAACCTGAAAGCAAGATGAGGAACTTATGAACCGACGGATATTCACAATCAGCGCCGCTGCCGCAGCCTTTGTGCTTGGCTCGTGCGGCCCCACCCCGCAGTTGAAGGTGAAAGAGGCTGTATTGACGCTATCGCCAGTCGACAGCAATCCATCGGCCTTTCACTTCAACGTTTATGGTGGTCCCGAAGACGTCTACTTGCTGCGTGTAAGTTCACCCTCCGCTGTTCGGGTTGAAATGCACGATGTTGTCGCCGACCCAAAAACTGGCGTGGTCTCGATGGTCCCCATGGACCGCGTGCCGATCCCGTCAGGAGAGACCGTCGCTTTCAAAAAAGGCGGCAAGCATGTGATGATGTGGGGCGTGAACGTGATCCCCCGCAAATTGGGAATTATCGAGGCAGAGTTTCTGTTTTCGAACAATGCCCGCATTCTTGTAAAAGCACGCGTGCAGGAAATCGACGGTAGCGATCCGGACGAGAAAAAAGCGATCGACGGCTGAACGTGTTCGGGGCGCATAAATCTGGCAGACCCCTAACCGTGCGCGAACGGGCGCTCGCCGAATCCGTGTTCGGTTCTGCGCTCGATTATCACAGCATTCGGATCCACAACCGAAAATATTGGTGGTTCCAGCCGCGCCGCGTGACCATGGCCCCCAATGGCCATTTGTGGTTTCATCCTAAAAGCGATCTGTTCTGCGCCGATTTCTGCGACCGCGACCTAAGCTTGCAGGGCTTGTTCATTCACGAACTCGTGCATGTGTGGCAGCATCAAAAGGGCATTTTCCTCCCACTTCGCCGACACCCGTTCTGCCGTTATGATTATAGTTTAAAGCCCGGTTGGAAACTCGACCAATATGGGCTTGAGCAACAAGGCGAGATCGTTCGCCACATATTCTTGTTGCGCAACGGGGCGAAGGTCGCAGGCGCGCCGCCGCTGTCGCAATATGACGGCGTATTACCTTTCTAAGGGCAACAGCCCAAGCCGCGCGCGCATCGACCAGCGCACCAGCATCAGGATGGCGACAATGCCAAGTCCTGTCGCCAGGCCAACCCAAATGCCAACGCCGTTCCACCCTTGCGAAAATGCCAACCACGCGCCAACACCAATGCCGACCACCCAATAGCCAAAGGCAGCGAACAGCATCGGCACGCGGGTATCGTGCAACCCGCGCAACATGCCAGCGCCAACAACTTGCGCGCCGTCGACAATCTGGAACAATGCTGCGATGGCCAGGAAGCTGACGGCCAATCGTACGACTTCTGCATTGATCATCGCGTCGCGGTCAATGAACAGCGAAATGAGCAAGTCAGGCGACATCCACATCAGCACTGCCATAGCCGCCATGAAACCGGTGCCCATGACAAAGCTGGTCCAACCGGCGCGGCGGATAAGCTGCAAATCGCGCCGGCCATAGCCAATGCCCACGCGCACCGTCGCGGCCTGCGCAAGGCCCAACGGGACCATGAACGTGACGCTCGCCACCTGAAGCGCAATGGCGTGCGCCGCGACCGAGGCGGTATCAATCAACCCCATCAGCATGACCGCAACGCCAAAGACGCCGCCTTCTAATCCCATGGTCACACCAATGGGCAAGCCCAATTTCCACAACGCGCGAAAACGCGGCCAATCACTTCGCCACCAGCGTCCGAACAGATGGTAACGCCGGAATTTGGGATGATACGTAATGACCGCGACCATGCCCAGAAACATGAAGCTGTTGGCCAAGATGCTGCCAATCCCTGCGCCGACTAAGCCAAGCGCTGGCACGCCAAGCTTGCCGAAAATGAGGACATAGTTGAACGCCGCGTTGGCAATGACGCCGGATATTCCGATGATAAGCGACCACATTGGCCGCTCCAGCGCCGACAGGAAATTACGCGCGATAATCAGCCACAGAAATGGCAGGATTGACCACATATAAGCGCGGACGTAGCTTTGCGCCTTGGACGCAAGTTCGGCTTGCTGGCCAAGCGTAAGCAGGACAGCTTCGGTCTGCCACAAGACGAGCCAGATCGGAATCATGATCGCGACTGCAACCCACAGCCCCTGCCGGAATGTCCGGCGGATATCGCGCACCGAATGCGCCTTCGCGCCGCGCTCGCTCGCCATCATCGGCGCAGTCGCGGTCACCAACCCCATGCAGAAAATCGCTGCGGTCATGCACAGGTTGAACCCAAGCGAGGCCGCCGCCAATTCGGTCGGCCCAAGCCAACCCACCATCACCACGTCAGTCGCGCCAATCAATGACATCGTCAGATTGGTGAGGATCAACGGCCACGCAAGCGACAAGGTCGCACGAAGCTCATCGCGCCAAGGGGACTGACGGTCCATCGGGATTGCCGTTGTGGTCATGGGAGGCGGGGGATAGCGGAGAGTGTGCCGTTAGACCACCCCTGGCCTTTGCCTAACCTGCGGGAACAGTAAAGTTAGCTGGCGTCTACTCCGCCGCCTTCGCCACCCCAACCAAAGCAGGGCGCAGCAAGCGGTCCTTGATCATGTAACCGGCCTGCATTTCGGCCACGATAATGCCGGGTTCAACGTCCGTGCTTGGGATTTCAACCATCGCCTGATGCTGGTTTGGATCAAGCGGCATGCCCATTGCGGCGATGCGGGTGATGCCGTTTTTGGCAAAGACGGTGTCCAGTTCGCGGCCAGTAGCTTCAAGACCAATAACAAGCGGCTTCATCGCTTCGCTCTCCCGCATTTCGGCGGGGATTGCTTCCAGCGCGCGTGACAGATTGTCGGACACCGACAACACATCGCGGGCAAAGCCTGTCGCCGCATAAGCGCGCGCGTCCTGTGCTTCTTTCTCCATACGGCGGCGCACATTTTGCGTTTCGGCTTGCGCGTACAAAACCTCCTGCTTGGCGGCGGCAAGCGCTTCTTCCAACGCCGCAACCTTCGCGTCGGCAGCGTCGGTCGCCTCTGGCGTATCGTCCATCA
>JAZKGS010000093.1:0-1792 GCA_040385805.1 Pseudomonadota bacterium
CTCAGCATAAGGCGGATTGATCAGCACCAATATCGGCTTCGCGCCCTCTTTTCCCGCCTTTGCATCGGCAATCGCCTGCCGCAATGCCATCGGCACTTTGTTGGTCAGCGTGTAATCAATTTCGCCAAAGTCGGTCACATCGTCGTTGAGATAATCATATTGGAAAATTTCCGCTCCGGCAAAGGCAGGGTTGCCGCGCATGATCGTCACATCTTCCTGATCAAGCGTGGACATGAACACATTGCGCAGGTTGCTGTGCTTGGCCTCGAGATTGCCGACGCCTGCGCAATTATCCCAGACAATATATCGGTCCTGCCAATCCGTGCCCAAGGTGGCGTTCAACTGGTCATAGGCTTTATCGACAATGTGCAGCGGGGTGTAAAATGCGCCCTTGAACTTCTGCTCATCCATCGGCAGCAGACTGTCGCGCCGCTCAAGCAGATAATGCCGGTGCTTTTCTTCGGGCGGACGGTGATAGATGTTCCAGAAATTGCGATAGCCGCGATCACTGGCGAGTTCATATTGTTCGTTCCCGATGATGAAGACCGGTTTGTCGCCACTGAACAGCAGCCGCGCGGGCAAGCGGCGCATCGCCTCATTATGTCCGTCATGCATGATGTCGGCAAAGAACAAGACGGCATAATCGGCCTGCCGTTTAACGCCCAATTCAATACCGACCATTATTACCCATTTGTCGAACACCTGCCGCAGATTGTCCGGCGTGATGGGGGTGCGGATAATCCGGCCTTCGCCGACGGCGTCTTTCGTGGCTTTAATGAATTCCGCCTCATACCCGTTGATCGGGTATAGGACAAAATAGGGCTCAATGGCCGGGGCGATCTGTGCGGCAAGCGCCTTGTCCGCCGCCGAACCCGATTTGGGCCAGACAATCGCATTGTCATCCAAAAGCGGCAGGGCATGCTCGGTTGCGACGAGCGCTGCCTTTTCCCGGTCGATCACGCACAGAAAACCCGGAATTGCCTCACCACGTTTGCGGGCGGCGCGGACATAGACCAGCAATTGCGCAAACATCAGCAGCGGCGGCGTCGCGGCTTCCTTGGCCTCAAACCATATTTCGGGGGTCTGGATATCGACCAACCCCTTGAACACGTTTTTCAGACCAAGCGCCTTGATATAGGCGTCTTTGACATCTTCTTCAGTCTTTGCCGAAGCTAGGGTTTGGGAAAGGCTCAACGGGACCTCTCCTGAACCACATTGCATTCACCTGTCCCGACAGCGGTGCCAGTATTCGCGGGCGTGCGAAGGGCGTAGAGTTCGTTGTGAATGTCCATTGGGTCGCGGTCCAAAACAATGTAAGTTATTGTAAACTGGACCGTTTGTGACTTTTTTTGGCAGTTTGTTAGCGCTCTGTCTATGGCGACTTTTGTAAAATCATGCGCCCTTACCGCTTGACGCCACCCTCGGTTTCCCGCCATGCGGCTGGCATGCGTTTCTTCTCTGACAATGCCGCCCCGGTGCACCCTGCCGTCATGCAAGCCATGGCCGATGCCAACCATATCGACACCGCCTATGACGGTGACAAATGGAGCGCGCGGTTGGATGCGGCGTTTTCCGAATTATTTGGCCGCGATGCTGCCGTCTTGTGGGTAGCGACGGGCACAAGTGCCAATTGCCTTGCGCTGGCCTCGCTCGTGCAGCCGCATCAGGGCGTCATCTGCCACCGTGAAGCGCATATCGAGGTGGATGAATGCGGCGCACCGGGTTTCTACACCGCTGGCGCGAAATTGATGTTGGTCGAAGGCGATGGCGCCAAGGTTACGCCCGCTACCGT
>JAZKGS010000094.1:0-6352 GCA_040385805.1 Pseudomonadota bacterium
TATCAGGTTCGCTCCATCTCGCCGTCGAAGCTGCGGCACAGACCGGGGCACAAGCGTTGCTGATTGCGCTCGCCGACATGCCGTTTGTTCAGGCTTCCCATGTCGAGGCGCTCATTGCAGCATGTGACGGTGAGATCATTCAGTCATCCGACGGAAACCAATCCATGCCGCCAGCCATATTCCCGCGTTCAATGTGGCCACTTTTGCTGGAGACAAAGGGCGATGCTGGCGCGCGGCAAATTCTCATGCACGCCAGCACGTTAACCGCACCAACGGGCAGCTTGCGCGACATCGATACGCCGGATGATTTGGCCGCTTTAAAAGCGCAGTCGCTTGGCATAGACCGAGTTACATGAACCACACCTCCGCTCGCCACTCGATTGAAGCCGCTTTACGCAACCCCAACCTCATCGCGGCCGCTGTGGCTTTGTCGGAAAACAGGTTGGAGGATGCAGAGCCGCTGTTGCGCGGCCATTTGCGCGATGCGCCGACCGATGTGGCCGCCATCCGCATGATGGCAGAACTGGCGGTTCGGGTTGGCCGATTGAAGGACAGCGAGGCTTTGCTACGCCGTGTGTTGGAGTTGACGCCCGATTTCGGCGCGGCGCGTGCCAATTTGGCGACGCTGTTGTATCAGCAGAACCGCTTTCCCGAGGCGCTCGAGCATTTAAATGCGGTGCTGGCCGAAGGCGGCGACAATCCAGTCCAGCAGAATCTTAAGGCTGCAGCACTTGGCCGCATTGGTGGTTATGAAGAGGCGCTTGCGCTTTATCAGGAACTGACCGCGCGTTTTCCGGACCACGCGAAGTTATGGATGAGCTATGGCCATATTCTCAAGACCGTCGGTAAGCAGGCCGAAAGCGTGGCCGCTTATCGCCATGCTTTGGCAGTGGAGCCGACCTTGGGCGAAGTTTGGTGGAGCCTGGCCAATTTGAAAACGACCAGCTTCTCCGACCATGATGTCGAGGCAATGAAGGTGGCGCTGACGTCGGCCAGTCTTGGGACGGAGGATGAATTTCATCTCCATTTTGCGCTCGGAAAGGCGATGGAAGAACAAACCGATCACGACGCGGCGTTCGCGCATTATGCGAAGGCGAACGCGTTGCGCAGTGCTGAACTGAAATATGACCCGCAATCTGTAAGCAAACAGGTTGATAAGATTATCGCGCAATGCACGCCCGCATTTCTGCAAGCGCGCGCCGGGCAGGGGCATGATGCGCCTGACCCCGTTTTTATCATCGGTATGCCGCGTGCGGGTTCAACGCTGATTGAACAAATTCTCTCCAGCCATTCCATGGTTGAAGGCACGATGGAGTTGCCCGACATTCCGGCGATGGCGTTGCGCGAAGGGCGGGACGCGCTCTGGATTAACGCGCTCGCAAGTTTCAGCGCGGACGACGCCGAACGGCTGGGCGCCGAGTTCATCGAACGCACCCGCATCCAGCGCAAAACCGACAAGCCGTATTTCATCGACAAGCTACCCAACAACTGGAATTATCTGGCTTTCATCCGGCTAATCTTGCCGAATGCAAAAATCATTGACGCGCGGCGGCATCCTATGGATTGTTGTTTCTCCAACTACCGACAGCATTTCGCCAAGGGGCAAGCGTTCAGCTACGACCTTGCGCATATGGGACAATATTATGCCGACTATGTGCGTTTAATGGCGCATTTCGATGTAATTGCACCGGGCTATGTTTACCGTGTCATCCATGAACAATTGTTGGAAGACCCTGAACGCGAAATCCGCAGCTTGCTGGAATTCATTGGCCTCCCCTTTGAAGATGCCTGCCTGAATTTTCACCAAAACAAGCGCGCGGTGCGGACCGCTTCGAGCGAACAAGTTCGTCGCCCGATCAATCGCGACGGGGTAGATCAATGGAAACCTTATGAAGCGCATCTTGCGCCTTTGAAGCGCGCGCTTGGGCCGCTCTGGGAAATCTATCCCGCAACATTATAGTTGCTGCAATGCAACACACTGATGCAAAATTACATGCAAACGGGTGATAGGGCGAAAACATATTGCGTACGCTCACAATAAAGGGCCTATTTATAACAAGGTAACCAAAGGGGTAACTTCGTGCATAAAATAACGCAGCGGACCAAAATCCGGACGGCTTTGGCCGCATTACTTACATCAACAGCTTTCGGTGTTGCTGTGCCGGCAATGGCGCAGGAAGCCGCTGATACGGACAGCAATGTCATCGTCGTGACCGCGCAAAAGCGCGAACAGAATTTGCAGGACGTGCCGATCGCCATCAATGCCATCGGCAATGAAAAGCTCGATCAATTGCAGGTCAGCGAGTTGCAGGATGTGGTAAAGTTCCTGCCTTCTGTCACCATTCAGCAAGGCGGACCCGGTTTCGCGCAGGTCTATTTCCGCGGCGTGGCGTCCGGCGAAAACGCCAACCACTCTGCCTCGTTACCAACCGTCGGCACCTATCTCGACGAAATGCCGATCACCACCATTCAAGGCGCGCTGGATCTGCATGCCTATGACCTTGCGCGCGTCGAAGCGCTCGCTGGGCCGCAAGGCACGTTATACGGTGCAAGCTCGATGGCCGGCACGTTGAAGCTCGTTACCAACGCGCCAGATCCGTCTGGTTTCTACGGCAGCGCTGGTGTTGAACTCAATAACATCGCGCATGGTGATTTCGGCTCGATTTACGAAGGCTTCGTCAACGTCCCGATCGCGGAGGGCGCGGCTGCGCGTCTTGTGGCCTGGTATCGCGATGATGGCGGCTATATCGACAATATTGCGGGTAGCAGAACTTATGCTTCGTCCGGCATTACGCAAAGCAACGCGGCTCTGGTCGAGAAGAATTACAACGACGCCGAAACATATGGCGCGCGTTTGGCGCTTGGTATTGATCTTGATGATAATTGGACAATCAAGCCAACATTGATGGGTCAGATTCAGAATACCGAAGGAAGTTACTCGCAAGAGCGTTCGGGCCAGACCAATCGCGATCTTCAGACCGTTCAATATAACCCCGAAGGCAGTCGCGATAAATGGATTCAGGCTGCACTGACCATTGAAGGCAAAATCGGTAGCTGGGATGTCACGGCAACGGGTGGCCATTTGCGCCGCAAGACCGAAACGCAGTCGGATTATTCCGATTACGCCTATTTCTACGATGCGCTGTCCGGTTACGGCAACTATTTCTACGACAATGCCGGGGACCTTGTGAACCCTAACCAGTATATTCAGGGCATTGACCGGTATAAGAAAAGCTTCGGCGAATTGCGTATCGCCAGCCCTGCGGATGCGCCATTGCGGTTTATCGGCGGTGTGTTTGCGCAGCGTCAATCGCACAACATCGAACAGAATTACATTATCGACGATATCGCCGATTCCATCACGGTGACGGGAACCGACAGCAATATCTGGCTGACCAAGCAAAAGCGTGTTGACCGCGATTATGCGGCGTTCGGTGAGTTGACCTATGATCTGACAGACAAGCTCTCCTTCACGGGCGGTTTGCGTTATTATAAGTTTGATAACTCGCTTCAGGGCTTTTTCGGATATTCAGGCGGCTATTCCAGCCGCACTGGCGAAGCGGCTTGCCTCAACACCGATGGCACAACGCGCCGCGCCAATCCGGCAGGAACGCCAGTGCCAATCCTCGTCGACGGCAGCCCATGCACCAATGTCGACAAGTCCACGTCGGATACCGGCTTCATCCATAAGATTAACGCGACATACAAAGTCACGGACGATGTTTTGGTCTATGCCACATGGTCGCGCGGTTTCCGTCCGGGCGGGATTAACCGTCGTGGTACCTTGCCACCTTACGGGTCGGATAAACTCGACAATTATGAACTTGGCTGGAAAACCACCTTTGGTGCCTTCCGCTGGAATGGTGCAGTGTTCCAGGAAGATTGGAACAACATCCAGCTTTCATTCCTGGGTGCGAACGGCCTGACCGAAATACGCAACGCTGGTGTGGCGCGTATTCGCGGGGTCGAAATGGACGCTGGTTTCCGTGATGGCGGGTTCAGCCTGAATGCTGGCTTCAGCTATAATGACGCAACCAGCCGTCGTGATTTCTGCGCCATTGCCAACGCAACCTTTGATTGTACGACAGCGGGCAATTCGTTGCTGGCCCCGTCTGGATCGCGCCTGCCAGTGACCGCTAAGGTCAAGGGTAACGCGATTGCCCGTTATGAATTCCCGGTTGCTGACTGGAATGGGCATGTCCAGTTTGCGGTCAACCACACGGGAAGCCGCAGAAGCGATTTGCGTCCGGCGCAGAACGCCATCAAGGGTAATCTGGATGCCTACACAACGGCTGACTTCTCCATTGGCGTGAAGAATGAAACATGGGCTATCGAGGCTTTTGCCACAAACTTGTTCGACACGCGCGGCGTGGTGAATACAGGCGTGCAGTGTCTTGAGACGGTCTGCGGCACGGGTGTCACGGCGTCCACGCCAACAGGCGGCGCATTTTACGACGTTGTCATCAAGCCCCGCCTAATCGGGGTAAAATTCTCGCGCGATTTTTAAGGTTTAAGCTTGTCGCCAACGGCGACAGGGGGGGAGAAGCCGGATCTGAAAAGGTCCGGCTTTTTCATGCCCCTTTTGGGAGCAAATATGCTCTGCACGCCGATAACGCCAATGGCAGCGTTATGACGCAAGCCCCAAAATTTGCGTGATTATATTTTAACGGCTTTAGTGGGACCAAACCTCAGGCAAAAATCCGTTTGAACAGGCTGCGGTCCGCAAGCACTTCCGCCGCACAATTATGCCCCGGTGCACCCGTCACGCCGCCGCCGGGATGGCTGCCTGCGCCGCACATATACAGACCCTTGAGCGGCCCACGGTAAGCGCCATGGCCCAAGATCGGGCGTGCGGACCACAATTGGTCAAGGCTCATATTGCCATGCATGATGTCGCCGCCCACTAGTCCGAACTTGCGCTCAAGTCCCTTGGGGCTGAGAATTTGTCGGCCAAGCACTGACGCGCGGAAGCCCGGGGCGTAGCCCTCGACTGTGTTGATGATATCATCTGCGGCCTTGCCTTCTTCGGCGTCCCAGTCGCGTGCCGAACCGTCCACATTGGCGGGCAGCTCCGGCGCAAATTGCTGGCAGAACAGGCTGGCGACATGCTGCCCCGCGGGCGCAAGGCTGTCATCGACGGTGGAGGGGATGAGGATTTCAACAATTGGTTTTTGCGACCAACCATCCCGCTTCGCATCCAAAAATGCGCGGTCCATATAATCCAATGTTGGCGCGATGATGATGCCCGATTGGTGATGCTCGCCGGCTTCGGGCAGGCAAGTGAATTTGGGCAGCTCGGACAAAGCGACATTCATCCGGAACGTTCCGCTTCCTGCCTTGAAACCCTTCACCCGGCGCTTGAATTCCGGTTTCAGGTCAGCATCGTCGAACATGCCTTCGTACAACAGCTTTGGGCCGACATTGGAAATGACGCGGTCGGCGATGATTTCCTCGCCGCTTTCAAGGCGCACGCCAGCGACCTTTTCACCATTGACCAAAACGCGTGATACCGGCGCCTCGAGGCTGATTTCCACGCCAAGATCGCGGCATACCTTAGCCATGATCTGCGTGATCGTGCCCATGCCGCCGATGCTGTGGCCCCATGCGCCCTTGTTGCCATTCACTTCGCCAAAGACATGGTGCAGCAGAACATACGCGCTGCCCGGCGTGTCGGGGCTGGCATAATTGCCGACGACAGCGTCAAAGCCGAACGCGGCCTTCACCGCTTCGCTTTCGAACCAGCTATCCAGAAAGCTGCGCGCCGATTTTGTGAACAGTTCAAGCACGTCGCGTTGCTGCGACAGGTTCAGCTTCATCAGGCCGCGTCCTTGTACGGCAGCGTCGATAAAAGTCTTCAGGCCATCACCGACATTGGGCGGCGACCGTAATGCAAGGTCGCGCAGGACGTCTGCCACGCCCTCCAGCATCTCATAATATTGCGGCAGCACCGCTGCGTCATGTTTCGAAAAGCGCGCAAATTCGGCCTGCGTGCGCTCCAAACCGCCACCGAGTTTCAAATAGCCGCCATCTTCCTGCGGCAGAAAATTGGAGATGGGCCGTTCAATGACGCGGTAGCCATGGTCGACCAATTTCATATCGGCGATGACTTTGGGTTGAAGCAAGCTGACGGTGTAGCTTGCAACCGAATTGCGAAATCCGGGGTGGAATTCTTCGGTCACCGCCGCGCCGCCAACGACATCGCGGCGTTCAACGATGCGAACTTTCAGGCCAGCGCGCGCGAGGTAAAAGGCGCAGACAAGGCCATTATGGCCAGCGCCGATGATGAGAGCGTCGTATTTCTTAGTCATTTTTTGCTCCAGCCCGATGCGGGGCGTTGTTCGAGGCGCGCCTC
>JAZKGS010000094.1:6452-15257 GCA_040385805.1 Pseudomonadota bacterium
GCGACCGAGGGCCATAGCTTGAAATAGAGCCAGCGTTTCTGATTGGCGGCAGGTAAATGCTGCACCGGAGGCAGCAGGTTTTGATATGCGCGTTCCGACCAATTGGCCGATGGCCGGTCGACGAGATCGCCCCACATACGGTCGACATGCGGTTCAGCCTCTATGCCATAGCTTTTGCCGAACAGGCGCGTGAGGCCGGGATGCGCGACGGGAATGTGCAAGCCATCGGAATAATTATCGCCGACATTTTTCCAGTTCACCTCGCGCGGCCGCATGGTGACGCGGCCAAGTGCCTTGAGTTCTTCAAAACGGTAGGGCGCGACTTGGTCTTCATAAGGCGCCATCATTTCGGCCACCGGCGGCCCGCCGCTTTCGAGACGAACGAAAATGAACCCGCGCCAGATTTCCATGTCGACATGGACAAGGCCAGCCTTGTTTTTGTCGAGCGTTGGGTAAGATGCGCTGTCTGGCACACCCGTCAGGCGGCCATCAAGGTCATAGGTCCATGCATGATAGGGGCAGACCAATTTTTTGGCGCACCCGTCGGAGCCATCGACCAATCGGCTGCCCCGATGACGGCAGACATTGGTGAATGCGCGCAGGACGTCGTCATTGCCGCGCACAACAATGACACTCTCGCCGATATAATCGAGGGTGTGCCAGTCGCCTGCTTTTGCGACATCGCTGACATGGCAGACCACTTGCCATGAGGGGCGGAAAATGCGGTCAACTTCAAGCGCGGCGAATTCTGGATCGTCATAGGTCCAGGCCGGCAGGCTCCAGCCGTCCAGCGCATCGCGCGCTATGTGTAAATCCGATTCGGACATCTTGCTCCCCTTGTTATACGAGTGTATAACAGTGCCATGAACGCGCGACAAGTCTTCACCCGTGAAAGCGCTGATACCCGCCGCGACGCATTGATTGCGGCTACCGCGCGATGCCTTGCAACGCGCGGCGCGCATGGCACGTCCGTTCGCGCCATTTGCGTGGAGGCCGGGGTTTCGGCAGGGTTGCTGCGCCATTATTTCGACGGGATTGATGCGCTGGTGGCCGAGACCTATCGCGCGACAGGCGCGCGCGTTGCGTCTGGGTTGCATGCTGCGGTTGAAGCCGTACCAATGGAAAATCCACGCGGCCGATTGTTGGCTTTTATCACCGCAAGTTTTCGTGCGCCG
The DNA here is from genome assembly GCA_040385805.1 of Pseudomonadota bacterium. Lineage (GTDB taxonomy): Bacteria > Pseudomonadota > Alphaproteobacteria > Sphingomonadales > Sphingomonadaceae > Sphingorhabdus_B. The sequence continues at coordinate 7,628 of JAZKGS010000094.1, forward strand.
ATTGCTGATCCGGAATTGCTGGCGACATGGCTGGCGTTTTGGAGCCTGTCGCGGACCGTGCCTGCCATCGGTAAAATTCATGACGAGATTTATGCCGAGAACCGGCAGGATATGGAGCGTTTAATCTTGGCCTGTCCGAATGCGCCAGCGGACGCCCGATTGGCTGCGGTGGCATTGACGGCTTTGGTTGACGGCCTGTGGCTTGAACTAAGCCTGGGCAACGCGCCCTTCACCGTCGGTGAGGCGGAGGCATTGGCGGAAAAGTGGCTGGATAGTTTCATTTGAAACATTAAGGTCGCGTGGATGACCGACACCCCAGCTTCCGACCCACCCATGACATATGCACGATACCTCGCGCTTGACGAGATATTGGACTGCCAGCGCCCGCAATCCGATCTTGATGACGAAATGCTGTTCATCATCATCCACCAAACCAAAGAGTTGTGGCTGAAGCAGATTATCCGCGAGCTTCAACTGGCCCGCGCGCAAATCCGCAATGACGCTTTGGTGCCGGCTTATAAGGCGCTTGCACGGGTCAGCCGTATTCAGGCGGTGATGACGTTAAGCTGGGACGTGTTGTCGACAATGACCCCGTCCGAATACACCCGTTTTCGCCATGTGCTTGGGCCAAGCTCTGGATTTCAATCCGACCAGTTTCGCACGGTTGAGTATCTGCTCGGGCTGAAGGCGTCGGCGTTCCTGAAATATCAGGAGGATCGGCCCGACGCACATGCCGCGATGACTGAGGCGCTGGTCAGCCCAAGCATTTGGGATGATGCGATTGCGGCGCTGGCGCGTGCGGGTTTTGACCTGCCGCTTGCTCTGCTGGCGCGCGACTGGAGCAAGCCGCATGTTTTTTCGCCCGAGGTTGAGGCTGCATTCCTGCAAGTCTACCGCAATCCCGACCAATATTGGGAGCTGTATCAGCTTGCGGAGAAATTGGTGGACCTTGATGATGCGATGGCGACGTGGCGGCATAAGCATGTCCTGACTGTTGAGCGGATCATTGGCGGAAAGACGGGTACAGGCGGCACATCTGGCGTGACATATCTCAGCAGCACGGTTGGCAAGCGCGCTTTTCCGGAATTATGGTCGCTCCGCACACAGTTGTGATGGCCTGTCACATGGATGAAACAGCATTTGATTAGCGGGTCTTGTATGGCATCGCGACGATGCGCCACAGGGATTTTCTAATACACGAGGGGACGCCGGAAATGTCATTTGTAATCGATCGCCGTAATTTGCTGATGACCGCCGGTTTCGGCCTTGGCGGACTGATGCTGCCGGGCGGCGCAGCGATGGCGCAAACGCTTCTTGGCCTCACAGGCTTCACCCATAATGTCGCGAGCGGCGAGCCAGGTGCGGACTCAGTGCTTCTGTGGACGCGCTATGTGAATCCAACGGGCGGCGCTTCAAAAATGCGTGTCGAGATTTCGGAAAGCCAGGATTTTACAAAGATCGCTGGCGGCGGTCAGATGGTGACTGGTCCATGGCGCGACCATACCGTCAAGATTACCGTTGATAATCTGGCGCCCGGCAAATGGCACTGGTTCCGCTTCATTGCGCCCGACGGTAGCATTTCGCCGGTTGGCCGTACCAAGACACTTCCCGCTGGCAAGGCGGCAAAGTTCAACATTGCGATATTTTCATGTTCCAATCTTGGCTTCGGTGAATTCAATGCTTACGGCCATGCGGCGGCGCGCGATGACATTGACCTCGTGCTGCACATGGGTGATTATATCTACGAATATGGCCGTGGCGGTTATGATGGCGGCACAAAGTTTGCCGCGCGGATGTTCCCGGCAGATGAAATCCTCACGCTGGCGGATTATCGCCTGCGCTACGCTAGCTATCGTTCGGACAAGCAGTTGCAGGCGTTGCACGCGAACTTCCCGATGATCGCCAACACCGACGACCATGAGAGCGCCAATGACAGCTGGGAAGGCGGCGCGCAGAACCATAGCGTGGATGAAGGCGACTGGAATGCGCGGCGCAATGCAGCGATGCAGGTGTGGCGCGAATGGTTGCCTGTCGGAGAGCAGCCTTGGAAAGAATATCCGATTGGCGACCTTGCAACCTATTACCGCACCGACACGCGCACAGTGGCGCGGTCCAAGCCTTATGCGCATGGCGACCTCATCCGTGCAGGCGATCCAGCGAAGGTGTTTGCCGAATTCCGCGATGGCGCATGGCGTGACGCATCGATGACTATGTTGGGCAGCGAGCAAGAAGCATGGCTGTCGCGCGCGATCGGCCGCAACACATCCACTTGGGCGGTGCTCGGCTCTGGCACCAACATGGGTTATAACTACACGCCTGAGAACGCCATGGACTGGTTCCCGGCGAATGCGCCGGAACGCACGCGCAATTATGTGCGTCAAGGCATCGCAGCGGGCAAGGCTGGCTTGCCTTATAATCTCGACAATTGGGGCGGATATCCAGCAGCGCGCTCGCGTCTGTTGGCGGCAGCGCAGCGCGCGGACGCGAACTTGGTTGTTGTCACCGGCGACAGCCACAATGGCTGGGCCTATGACCTGCCAGAGGGCGGCAGGCCTGCTGGTGTCGAATTTGGCGGGCACAGTGTATCGTCACCCGGCTTTGAAAGTGCCGCACCCGGTCAGGACCCATCGATCATCGCGCGCGGGTTATTGGAAGGTAGCAAGCAAGAACTGCGCTGGGTCGATGCATCCAACCGTGGCTATATGCATTTGTCGCTCACGCCGCAGGCAGCAACCAACGAATGGGTATTCATGCAGACGGTCAAGGATATCTCGCTCGCGACAAAACCAGGCCATAAGATGAAAGTGCGTCCGGGCCGGAAGGTTTTGGAGACGGCATAGACGTTACTTTTTAACCGGCCAGTTAAATCGCCTTGATTTGTTGCTATCCCTCGCGCCATAGAAGAACCATTGGCGCGAGGAGAGAATGACATGCAAATGGCAGGGCTTGGATATAGTGAAGAGCAGATCGAGCTGCTGGACGTAGCCACAAGCTTTTGCCGCGACAAATCCCCGATCGACCGCGTTCGCAAGCTTATGGACAGCGATTTGGGCTATGACGCTGATGTCTGGGCCGAAATGGCTGCACTTGGGTGGACGGCAATTGCGATCCCCGAGGCGCATGGGGGCGTTGGCTTGTCGCTTGCCGAAGTCGTTCCGGTTGTCGAGCAAATGGGCCGGCATCTGATGGCGTCGCCCTTGGTATCATCGACCTTAGCTGCGCAGGGCCTTATCATGGGTGGTAGCGAACAGCAGACGTCCGAGTGGCTACCCAAGCTTGTTGAAGGCGCGATTGGCACGCTAGCTCTGTCCGAAGCGCATGGCGACTGGGACCTTCAGAATATCACAGCAACAGCAAAGCTTGACGGCGACGCCGTGCATTTGTCCGGCGAGAAATTGTTTGTGGCATGGGCCGAGACCGCTGACATCGTCATCGCGTCCGTCATGCTGGATGGCAAGCCAGCCTTGGTTTTGCTGACCGCCGAAGACGTTAAAGGACGCCTGCGCCGCGAATCCATTATTGATGAGACGAAGCGCAGCTTTGCGCTGTCGCTCGATGGCCTTGTGGTGTCCCGCGCGGCTTTGCTAGACATCGGGCGCACGGTGACTACGTTGTCGCATATCGAGCAAGCCGCCAACCTTTTGCAAAGCGCGGAAATGTGCGGCGGGTCGCAAAGCGTGATCGATTATACCGTTAGCTATCTACAAACGCGCAAGCAGTTCGGAAAACTGATTGGCGAGTATCAGGCGCTGAAGCATCCGACGGTTGACGCCTATGTCGAATATGAAAAGGCGCGTTCGCATTTATACAGCGCTGCCAATAGTTTCAGCGAACAAGGCGTCGGCGAAATCGCCGTGCGCATGGCAAAGGCGGCGGCGGACGCGACCTACAGCTTTGCCGCTGACCGGGCGATCCAGTTTCATGGCGGCTTTGGCTTTACGCATGATTGTGATGCTGGCCTCCACCGCCGCGCCGCCATTTTTCAGGCATCACAATTTGGTGATGCGGCATGGCAACGTGCCAAGCTTGCACCATTGTTGTTAGGGTAAACGTTCCGGCTTCGCCGAATTTATGAAGTCGAACTTCAATCTCGACAGGCAATTTTTTAAGTGGTCAAAAAATTACTTTATTGAAAACTTATAACTTTAGTTAAACATAAATCCTGCTATAGGTCCTTTGGTTTTCGAGCACTATTGACTGCCAAAACCCAACTTTAGCATCATTATGGCAGTAAATGCTTGCGTTTCGGCGACGATAAGTCGTGCATCTATTATACAATCTAACTAACTGATTATTATAATATTATTAGCCTCGGGTCGCAACGATGCTTATCCATATCATGTTGACGCATTAGGAAGCTAAAGCGGATATCATAAAATATTTGCCAATAATTTCCTATACTTAAGTTGGTGGGGAAATATGTATAACTTGTTGAGCGACACCAATAAAACTGACGACATCCATACATTTGATGTGGCGATCAAATTTACCCGGACGCAGCTTGAAACGATGCTTCAGGCAGCCGAGGCGGGAGAATATAGCGTTGGTGCGCAAACGCCTGCGGCCGAACGGGAAAATGCAGCGACAGCAATTGCCGTCAAGAAAGCGGCAGAGCTGATCGAAATTACAAGACGGCGTTCAAAATTGTTGTCAGCGGCAAATCTATTTGCGGATCCGGCTTGGTTTATCCTGCTTGATCTATTCGTTCGGCAGAATGGGGGCTTACAAACCAGCGTATCCAGTGCGTGCCATGCATCCTTTTCCCCCGTGACAACTGCGCTGCGACACATCGCCATTTTAACGGAGCGAAATATCATTAGACGACGTTATGACTTGGTTGATCAACGCCGCGTCTTTCTTGAACTGACAGACGAAACCGGTGCGGAGATACAGCGTATTTTGCTGACTGACGATTATAGGGACTTGGCGATCGCGTCTTGACCCCTGCCAGCCGGTGCACGGCACTGTCGGAACATTTTGCCCGACATCCCACATTGTCGCATATGAAATTAACCGCACATCGTTCAAAACCTGCGCGTTTGAACATTTACCAAGGATATAGAGTGGCGGTTGCAATCGTTCCCAGTGCGCGCTAACACCATTTTACACATATCTCTTAATTTTTGCAGGTACTTACATGGGCTCCATACATGAAACTGATGTGGAAAAACTGCATCAGATCGTTCAGCCTTTGAATGTTATCCAAATGACATGTGGAAATATTCGCGTTCGTATGTCGCGCAACGCAAGTGACGATGCACGATATGTCATCGACAAGGTCGAACGAATTGAAGGTCAGCTCGCCCGCGCAACGCAGCTTTTGCAAGAATTGACTGAATATGCAGAAGGCAATGGTGCTTCCGGCGCTTTATAGCTTGATGGGGTCCGCCACAATCTGCCGGATATTTGTTACAAACGCTGGGTTAGCGTGAATTCAGCTCGCCTGGCTCTGGAATTTCCAAGCGGTTTCAAGATAACGCTGCATAGCCGCAAGGGCATGTGGCTCAAGTTCCAGTAACGTCCGTCGTTTATCTGCGGGGTCAGTCCATGCCCGCACCAGACCTGCAGAAACGAGGTTGTTTACATGGCGCAGCGCTGTACTCAGCGGTACTTGCGTCGTTGCTGATGCGCTTGAAGTCGGGATTGGCTCAGCACGCAAACTGGCCTCCGCGATATCGAGAAAAATATCCCATGATGGCCCTGAAAGTAGTCTGGGATCAAAAAATTTTGACTTGTTACGCTGAAATTTCAGCAGCATTTGGATGAAATCCTGAATTTCAGGCCCGGTCGGTGGGCCGTCCGGCCGGTCACCTCGCGATGGAAAAACGGGCGGATCGAGGCGATTTGTAAGTGCCGTAATTTGGAATCGATTGGACATTGTAAAATGATGCGCTGTTGCGCGTCGCAATGCCGCGGCCAAATCTGCCATTATGACTGGCTTGCTAAGCATATCTGTTGCCTGTGATTGCATGGCCATGGTTGCGACTTGCAACGTTGAATGCGCCGTAATCACCAAAGTTACAATTGGCCGGTTTGGTGAGAAACGGTTGGCGATTTCAGACAAAAGTGAAATGCCGTTCATGCTTGGCATTTCAATATCCGTTATCACCACGCCGATTTCCGGCGATTCAGCGATTTGCTTTAGCGCGTCTGGTGCGTTGGAAGCACAGGCAATCGTATAGCCCAAGTTCGATATCGTTTCGCGATATTCATCAAGGCAAGCAGGATCGTCATCTACGACAAGAACTTTGCAGCCTTTATGCAGTTTGCGTAAGACGGAATCTTCGTCGAAGTTGCTGACATGCATCAAACCCCCGCGTGCATTCCCGGCTTAATCCAATTGCGTAACCCCATGTATCGCAAAGTTTTGCCGATAGACTACGTGTAACGCGAAGAATTATGCAATCAATACAAATTTTTAACGTAGAAATATCGAAAATTCGATGCCAGTGCCGAGGCCCCATTTTGACGGCAAAAGCCGTTGGCGCACCCAAGAGGATTCGAACCTCTGGCCTCTGCCTTCGGAGGGCAGCGCTCTATCCAGCTGAGCTATGGGTGCGGGCCGGGTCCGGTTAGCAGGCAGAGGGCCGTTCCGCCAAGTTTTTTTTAAGCTTCGATCATATTAAGACGTTCCTTCTTGCCTTGCCCCATGGAACCCATCGCCAGGCTACGTGTTTTTAACTCTGAAACGGGGATAAAGCATGTCAGCGAAAATGTTTTGTTTGGGCGCAAGCCTTTTGGGTGCGACGGTTGGCGGATGTTGGCCGACCTCGGAAAAGGACAGCGATGAGGCGGTCGCTTCATCAACGACCGGCACCCCCGTTGCTGATGTTGCTCTAGAAATCGCGCTTAATCAATTTCCCGGCGGATATCAGGCGCGCTGGGCACAAAGCGCCGCTGGCTGCGCTGAAGATCCGGAGAGCAGCGCCACAAATATGTCACTGCAAGGCAGGCTCATCAAATTGCCCGAGGCTATTGGGACAATGATGCAGGGGAAACGGATGACGTCAAAAACCATGGAGGCCGAGTTTGAATTTGTCGGCAAGGCGGACAAATCCACGCGGTCGATGGCTTTTGAACTTAGCGAGGACCGCAAACAGTTGATACGCACTGACTTGGCCGACGGCATGCGCACACGATATGTGCGTTGTCCAAAGCTAATGGCTGGATAACTGAAAACCGCAATGCTACGGCGGATGCATGCAAAACCAGTTTGAACTCACCGACGATCAAGTCGCCATCCAGGATATGGCGCGCAAATTCACCGCGGACGCCATCACGCCCTTTGCCGCCGAATGGGACGAAAAGTCGCATTATCCGGTAGATGTGTGGAAGGCGGCGGGCGAGCTCGGCTTTGGCGCGATTTATGTGTCCGAAGAATCGGGCGGTACAGGCCTTGGCCGGTTGGAAGCGGCGCTGATCATGGAAGCGATGGCTTATGGCTGTCCCGCGACGAGCGCGTTTATTTCCATCCACAATATGGCCGCATGGATGATCGACTGCTTTGGCAGTGCCGACTTGAAGGCGCGTTATTTGCCTGACCTTGTTTCGATGAACAAAATAGCCAGCTATTGCCTGACTGAACCCGGCAGCGGGTCCGATGCTGCGGCGCTTAAAACCAGCGCGCGGC
>JAZKGS010000095.1:0-30665 GCA_040385805.1 Pseudomonadota bacterium
GCCAAGTCGCCGGTCGCCATAACTGCTTTGTTTTCGGTATCGGTGAGCGGCATGACTTTTCCTTTGTGGGCGGATATGATTTTAAGATGGGCGAGCGAACATGCGTTAATAGGCGGGCCGGTGCCTACCCCCGCAAGGCGCGGGTCGTATGCAAAGCCGGTCGCGCTTCGGGTGCAGGGACAGAGGTTAGGCATGGGGGAAAAATTCCCTTGCAACGGCATGGCCCCACGCCTCGGCGATTTGTGGAATTATGGCGTTTCCGTGGCTGTCCAGTTCGGCGGATAGCCCATTAGCGCCTCGGTGAAGCGTGGGTGCGGGTAAATTGGATCGTCCTGGCCACTTCGCAAATACTCGCGAAGGTTGCCGCGATAGGTCGGACTGCCGAAAAACCGATTGCGTGGGCTGCCTTTGCCCATCCCGCTCGCATCCGGGGTAGGTAAGAATCCAGATGCGGTCCCGTTCGTGCCATGCGCCAACGTAACACGACGGTATGCAATCCCATTCCGCATCATTCCCGATCTCGGCCAAGTCTCCGAGAACATTGCCCATTCCCCGTCCAAGCAAAGCTGCCACGTTCTCCAACAACGTGCAGATCGGTCGAGCCATGCGAATGGCTCGCACCACCTCTCGGAAGAGTCCAGAACGTTCGCCGGTAATTCCGGCGCGCTTTCCTGCGTTGCTAATGTCGTGGCAGGGAAATCCTGCGGTGATAAAATCTGCATGGGGAAAATCTGCCTTTTCTACATCGCCTAAATTTGGAACGTTGGGCCAATGCCTCGCCAGCACTTTGCTGGGAAACGGCGCGACTTCCGCGTGCGCTATCGTTTTGAACTTTCCGGTTTCTTGCAAGCCAGGTGAAAAGCCGCCGATGCCGGAAAATAGATCGAGGTGCGTAATCACGCCGCGACGCTCTGCGCTGGCGCAATTGGCGTAAAATTATATTGCACGATCCGCCAATATTGACCGTCCTTTTTCACCCGAATATGCGACGGCTTGGCCAGAACAAACTCGGCGCATTCCAGTGCTTCCGTCACCGATTTAGGAATCGGCCCAGCGTCCCGACGCCGCCACCAGCTCTCAAATTTCGATCTGGCAAACCCGACATGATTTGGGCAGCACCATTCCGAATAGAACTCAAGCCCGACCTGATACGTGACTTTCATCGAGTCCGTCCCGCCCTGCTTTGTGTGGCGCTTGTAGGTTACGCCGGTAACGGGCAGCCATTCGGGTTCGACCGAGAGTATTGGCTTGGCGTCAGGGACTATTCGGATGGTGGATTCGGGCGGAGGAAATTCCGTGCCACAGATCGGACATAACCGAACGGCGGCATGGCATTCGCAAGTGCATTCCTCGCAAATTTTGAACGGTGGCTCTCCGCCACCTTTGCCTTTTGGCTTTTCTGGAAAGGGGTCATCAAACGGCCCAAACCTCCCGACATTGCCGCCCATGTCCAAAACAAGGCAATCCGGCTTTTCGCTGGTGTCGATCGCTGCAAGCCGTCCGTCGATAGTGCTTAGATCGTAACCCGGCGCATAAAGCGGGCGCGTGCCACGTCCGACCGATTGAATATATTTGACCAGTGATTTTGTCGAGAACGCGAGCACGATCATTGAAATGTGCTTCACGTTGAAGCCTTTTATCAGCGTCATATTGCTAACAAGGTATTTCCAGCTTTTGTCTGAAAAATTGCGAATGGCTTGGCGGCGTTCCGCCTTATCGGTGTGGCCGAATACGCACCCGCCGATATAACCGCGCTCCGCAAGGGCTTCGTGAATGGCCTCACAATGCTTGACCGATACGCCGAAAATTTTCCAGCCTTCGCGTCCTTGGCCATATTTAATCGTATGTTCGACAACCGCGTCAATGCAGGTCGGGTCCATTGCAGCGGCCTCAAGCTGGCCTTGAATGAATTCGCCTAAACGGGTGCCGACGCCCTTGGTATTGATCTGGCCTTCAAGCATCCGGTTGGGCGTGCGAGGCGCGGCCAAATAACCTTCGTCGATCAGCTTTTTGACGGGTGTTTCATGCGCCACTCCATCGAATAGCGCGTCGTCGCCTTCGTCTAATCGCCCACTGCCCAGCCTGTTGTTTGTCGCGGTCGCGCCAATGATGACAAGGTTCGGGTTTATGGTGCGAAGGTCTTTTATGAATTGGCCATACATCGCATCGGAGCGCGGCGGGATCATGTGGCACTCGTCAATTATTAAAATATCGCAGCGCTGAATCTTGTAGGCGCGCTTGTAGATCGACTGAATCGACGCGAACAAAAAGCGCGCTCCAACATCACGACGATTAAGGCCAGCACTGTAAATCCCTGCGGGCGCGTCAGGCCACAAGCCGATGAATTCCGCAAAATTTTGACCGACCAGCTCCTGACTATCCGTTAAAATTACTATGCGGACGGTCGGGTCAAATTCGTTCGCTTGTTCGCATAGGCTAGCAATTATAAGTGCTTTTCCCGATCCTGTCGGCTCAATAAGCAGCGGCGCGCGCATACCGTCGGCAATCGCTTGCCAGCAATCTTCGATGGCTTCGGCCTGATAATCGCGGAGTTGCAGCTTCACTGGCCAACCCCCTCAATCCCGGCGCCCACATCATCGGCCAAAGCTTCCAAACGCCGCACCGCAACGTCAATGCGCTCGCCCTTGGCTTTGTGCTGCTTTGCCAAATCGCGGGCTATGGCGCGAATGCGGCTTACGAGCGGATCAGCAACCATTGGCCACCCCCTCCAAATGCGCGACCAGCGAAGCAAATTCGGGGTCGGTCTGACGCAATTTAATGGCCGCGAGTTCGCAATGGATTATGGCGGTGTGATCCTTGCGCCCGATGTGCCGCCCGATTTGGTGATTGGACAGGTCGGGCCGGTAGCGTTTGAGAATATAGACAACGGCGTGCCGCGCATTGGCATATTGCTGCACCCGACAAGCCGACTTGAATTCGCGGACGCTGATCCCGACGCGGTGGCAGGCGGCTGCGATTATTTCCGTTGGCCGCGTTTCTTTGCGCGCGCCTTTGGGCATGATCGGCGGCTGATACCAGCGCGGCCAAGGGGCTTTGAAGCGTGGGCGGGTTCTGGCGTTGATGTAGGGGCTGACGGCTTTACTAAGCTGGCGAGATTCAAGGCTGCTCATTTATGACTCCAATCCAGTGTTTTTTCTCGGCTGCGGTTAGCGGGCGGTGCGCGATGAAATACTCGGCCAAGGCGCATAAGAGGTCGCGCGAACCGACGGCAGCGGCTTCCTCGGTGGCAACGTGATCGAACATTCCGTCGAGTTCATCCGCACCCCAGATCAGGTCGATATTCTTGCGGCGGGCGGCTAGGCTGCTCATGTTGCTTTCTCCGCAAATAGACCGCCGAGCGCCTCCGGCTTCGACCGCAGCGACTTGGCGTGGTTATGCTCTTGAAAGGTCAGCGCACCCTCGCCGCGCAGGAACGCCAGCTTGCGTTCAATGTCGGCAACGTGGTCGGCTTCGAGTTCGATCATCGTGCAATCGAAGCCCTCGGCCATTGCCGCGATTCCGGTCGTGCCGCTTCCTGCAAAGGGTTCGAGAATATGGCCACCGGGCGGGGTGACGAGGCGGCACAGCCAGCGCATGACATCAACGGGCTTGACGGTTGCGTGAGCCGTTCCGATGCGGTCTAGTGGGCCTGCCTTGGCGCTGTAAAAGAAACGGGCTGCGGAGCCGCCGTTGTCGTCATGGCCGCCCATATTTGCGCGCATTCCGGTGAGGTGATTTCCTACCGTGTCGCCAGTGTATTGTGGATTTTGCGAAGCCGCGCCCGATCCGCCGCTTGAAACACCCGTTTCAGGAAAGCCCGCCAGCACTTCATCGCTGCCATGATTGGGCAACTTGCGGAACATGGCCTGCAAATTAGCAGGAAGCCGCATATATTCATCGTCACGCAGCTTCATTATATTCTCTCCCGTGGTGGGCATAGTGACAGGGGCGGCAAAGCGTTTCGCCGTTTTCTAAATCCCAAAGTTCCGGTGTGTTACGCGCATCATCGGCAGTCTTGACGCCGTGCGTTTCGATCAGGTCGGCAAGTTCGATAATGTGGTGGGCTTCTAGATTATCGGTCGAGCCGCACCGCAGACATTGGCCATCCCGCGATTTTACAGCGCTCATCCATTTGCGATTTTCGTGCAGGCCGCGAACAGTCACGTTTAGGCGGGTTGAGCCGCCGTTCCAGTTATAGGCATTTTCGCCACGGCGCTTTATGCTGCGTTCGGCAACGCGATCAGGATTTTCGGCGCACCATTTTTTGTGGCTTGCCGATGTTTTGGCTTTAGTCGCTTCGCTATGTTTTGTTCCAGTGCGCCGGTTGTCGCCCTTGACCCTGCCTTGGCTTAATCCAGCGGCCTGCGCTTCCGTTACGCCAGTCACCGATTGAGCCTTAGCCCGATGCGCCATGCAAGCGGCGTAACGGATATTGGCCAATTCAAACGGACGCCGGTAAAGCGGCTTTTCGCAGATTATGCAGGCGGTGTTAGGAGTTCGCATATAGCCACTCCATCACTTCGCACTTTTGTTGCGGGCTTATATCTTCGCGCAGTTCATATTCATCGCAAGGAACCGACCAGATAAGATTGGCTGGCCAGCGGCCTAACTTATGCGCTTCGGCCTGTTTCTTTATTGGCGTTCCCTGCAAAAAATCAGCGTCGGAATTTCCAATTATTCTTGGCCGTCCACCAACTCCGAATCCGCCCATGTTATTGATAATTTCGGCGTCGCGTGCGGACATGCCAACCCGACACCCATCAATATTAATCGCGCCGGTGCCATGCTTCAAAACATTGGCGGCAATGCTCTTTTCGCTTAATGGTTTTCGTGCGAGACAAATCGGTTCGAGCGCGGGCTTTAGGGCAGTTCCCCATCCTTGCCATTGTTCGGCTTCTGCGGTTGCTGGTGCTGTTATGTCCATATTTCCGTTGTCGCCAACGACCGCACAACTTCCGCCACCCGTTCCTATTCCAGTTGTCCGAACTCCAACAATTTCACGGCTCTTGAAATTTGCGCTTTCGACGGTGCGCTCTGCTATTAAAGCCTCAATTTCTTTTGGCGGTTTCGGTAAAAGTGGGCGCAATAACGAAAACATTTCTTCCGTTGGAACGGCTGCCTGTTCTCGATCCGTTAGGTAATGCGATCCCATAAAAGATGATGTGGCGTCGTTTATGGCTGCTGCCGTTATTCCGGTTTGGCGCATCCACGATGTGAAGGAGAGATTTCTGCGCCGACGCTCTACAGTGGCGTCTAACTTATCAATCCCCTTGCTCACATCATGCGACTTGGGAAATCCGCTGCCATAGGCCCAAAATAATTGATCGCGTATTTCAAAGCCCGCATCTTCGATAGCGCAGGCCATGCGGTGATAAGTCCGCGTTCCCGAAAATGCGACAAGGTGAGCGCCGGGCTTTAATGCGTCATAAACAGCGCGCCATGTTTCGGGCCGGAACGCAATATCGCCGCCGTCCCATTCCTTGCCCATGAAGCCACGCGCCAACCTTCTAAAGCTGCCAGCGTTGATTTTTGTGAGGTCTTTATCGGCGGGCTGTTCAAGGTTACTGCGCTTCGACTTTGAACCTTGCGCGGTCAGGTGATACGGCGGGTCTGTCACGCACGAGTCGAACAGCGGACCGTCATATTCAGCCAGCCAATAGAGGCAGGATGCGTGGTTTAGGGTAATTGTCATGCCACACACTCCGGCCCAGCATCGACCCATTCGCTACCGCCCATGTTATATTTCACGCCCCACGGCCCCGCGTCGATCTGCTCGCCGGGAACAAGCGAGGGTAAAAAGCGGTGATGCTCGCAGCCTAATTCTTGGGCAGCCTTGTCGAGTTCATGCCCAAATTGAGCGCACCGCCATCCGCCTTCGCGCAGCACTTCCGCGTTCATGCACGTCCGGCAATTCCGCTCGGCCATATCGCCTTCGTGGCAAATGTTGGCAAAGTCGCACCAGCGGCACTTGAAATTGGTAGAATCGCCAATCCGGTCCGGCGCGGTATCGGTAAAGATTATCCGTTCGGCTTTGGCCTTAAGCACTGCCGCATGGGCAGGGTCGGCGTCTGTCCGCACCGAAGTCCATTCGCGCGCGCCTGGCGAGACAACGACCGTGTAATGCCGGTCAAGCCCTGCGTAATCCATATACAGGACAGCTTGGGCATAATAGGTGGCGTTCCATTCGCGCAGCGCGTTTTTGTCGCCAAACTTCTTTTTGGCTTTGTCCAGATCAGCCCACTTGGCCGATGCCTTGATTTCCAGAACGTGCCACGTTTTCGGCGCTTGCAAGAGGCCCAAGATAACGCCGTCCATGTGGCCGCTAAAATGGCCGCCCAAGTCTTTGAAGCCGAATTGCTCGCCCGCGTCGTCGACCGCGTGAAGTTCTATGCCTTCAATTTCGCCAAGCCGCGCGACCGCAACCAATTCGCTGGCATGCCCGTCTGCAAACCGCTTTAGCGTGGCCGCGTCGAAGGCTGGGCGCTGCACTTGGCGAAAGCTGTAGAATAATTGGCGCGAGCATTCTGCGCCGATTTGCGACATTCCCAGATATGAACGAAAGCGCTTTTCTTGTGAATTCACGAGGGCAAGATCAGCCGCAGCTAGACTCGCATCGCCCAATGGTGGTAGGAAAGACACGCCAATTCCTTTTAGTCAGGGTTTAGGTAGCGTGGCGGTCGGCTTCCAATCTAACCGCCACGCTTTTTATTTGGCGTTAGCCGTTAGCGGCGCGCTTCCACGGTGCCGCCCCTGCCGAAGCCGCCGGTTTTGCCGCCTGTGGCGTGAATGCAGCAACCGAACCAGCGCGCTTGAAATAGAATTTGTTGGAAGGCCCCTTGTCGCCCTTCGGCGGCTTAACGGTGATCTTCAAAACAAAGTCCTTGCCGAGCAAGTCGCCGGGGTCTTTGGGGCCAGCGCCGGGGTCAAAGCCAAGCGCGTGCGTAAGCCGGTCGAAGTCATCCCGCGACCACTTCGCCCATTCATCATTTTCTTGAATGACAGTGAAGTTGATATAGGCTTTTTTACCAGCCTGATCGCCGTCCAAAATCATCGCTTCGACAGCGATATATTCGTGGGCGGGATTGTTTTTGACAGGCCGCATTTCGCAGACTTCGACCTTTGCCATTACTTCTTCGGGGGCCAAAAGCGTTAAGCCTTCGCCACCTTCCTGCGGATTCACTTCATATCCAAAACCACTCATGTCTTAATTCCTTATAGTCAGGGTTGTTTATGCCGCTTCCGCGACGAGGCTTGCGCTGGCCATTGCGCTTGTCAAAGCGTTCCAATCCAACGGAAGTTCGGGCGGCAGATTATGCCGGTTCTTTGCAAGGGCGCTGGGCCGCTCTTGGGTATACATGACGCGCTGGCCAGAGCCGACGCCGCGTGCCACCTTTTTCATGCCGACGTCGGTTTTCGTTACCGACGTTTTGAAGTTGGCGAACAGCACCATGTCGGCGTGTTCTTGCGCTTTGGCCGATGCCAGTTTGTGCAGCTTGATTTGGTAACGGTCATAAGGTTCGGTTTCGGGATTTTCAAAGCGGCGCACCTCGGCGTGGGCGGTTTGGATAATGACCATGCCCTTGTCGTTACGCAGCGCGTCAATGGCTTCGAAGTATTCCGCCCAGACGTCGAGCGTGGCCAGATAACCCTTGCCGTAGCCCGCATCTTCAATCGAGTTCCATTGCTTCGACGGGTTGTCCCGATTGTTGCGTGCGATTGTTTCCGCCCAGACAAGCGGCTCCAGCCAATCCAGGCTGTCGATGCCGACGGTTTCGAAGCCGTGATCCTCGGAATAAAGCGCGCCCATTGCTTCCATCACGTCCTGAAACGTTTTAGCCTGCGGGAATGCTTCAATTGGCGAGCCGCTGGGGTGGCCGCCTTCGACGTCGATCAGCACGGGCTTGGGCGCGCTGGCCAGAAACGTGTTTTTGCCGATGCCGTGCGGGCCGTAAATGATAATGCGCGGCGGCTTGGGCGTGTCGAGCCGGTTAAGGCTTGCGAGTGATATTGCCATTTTATTGGGTTTCCTATTCTTTTTCAGATGCCAGCGGGGCAAGGCCGAGTTTCTGCCGGATACGAACGCTGGCCAGATAGTCACCTGACAGCGAGCCTTCGGTGTGCAGCGCGTTCCGCAAGATTGTTTTTTCGGCGGGTGAAAGGCTTTGGCGGCGCTTTCCGTTAATTACGTTTTCCATCACGCCGACTCCTTTTCCATAATCTTGAAAGTCGGCTTGCCCGCCTTTTCGGTGCGCGCTGGCTCGAAAAGCTGGCTTATCGAATCCGGCCAAGCCTTGTATTTCGTTTCCGAAACGGTGATTTTCGTGTCGACATACTGATCGGGATTTTCGCCCCAGCCCTTGATCGTTTCTACGGCCTCGGCAATTTTAACCTGATCCCACGCCACGTTTTTCGGCACGTTGATTTTGATTTCAAAGTCGCCGTCGGTGCGGGTTGTTGTGCCAAAGCCATTAAGCCCGTCGGCATAGCGGCGAACGAATGTGCTGTGCAGGATGGCCACCATTTGCGAGGCATCGGCCAGATGGGCCTCGGCTTGCGTTTGCAGATTGGCCAATACGGCAATGGGCAAGGCGTCCAATACGCCCGGCGGTTGCTCTTTAATATCGTCAAGGGTCATTGTCTTATTCCACTTCATTAGTCATGGTTTAGGTTCTACGCTTAAGGGCGGGTCGAGCACCGCGATTGTGACGCGGCAAATTCCTTCAAATTCAGGATTTGGACTCCGCTCGATCAGAATTCGGTCGTTCCAGCGGTCGTCCGGTATGGGCAATTCCTTAACCAGCACGTCCTCGACCGCTTTGCTGCAATTCGATATGTCGCGGTTACGGGCAGTCAGGCCGACGCGAATCCAAAGCAGCATTGGCACCTTATCCGGCGCTACGGGCTTGCCCGCTGCGCGCCATGCGGTGATGACGTGCCAGCGCGCTTCGTTTAGCCATGCGTTATATTCTTTTGTCCGCACCCGCCCCTTGGCTGCGTTTGCAAAGAGCGCGTTGGCCGATGGTGGCAATGGCAGGTCGATGGTAAGCGCGAAGCGCGGGTCGGGCTTGCGGGCGGTTATGGCGATCATGCTTGCACCCTCCGCTCGATAAGGGATTCCAAAAGAGCGCGACAAAGCGCAAACTCATTTTTGATTGCATCCCAATCGTCAGGGTGCTGTGAGCCTATGAATGCAAGGTCTTCGGATGCGCCTTGAAAGCGATTGATTGCGCGCTGCAATGCGCGGTCTGATTTGGCCGAATAAGTCACGCCGCCACCCGCAGCGATTCAATCGACGCAATGTAAGCAGTAAGTTCGCGCGCAGCCTCTTTCAGCGCAGGCAATGCGTCTAGTTGTTCTTTTGGCGTTTCCGACCGTCCACCCTCGCTTGCCAGCGACCGCATTTTGCAGATCGTGGCCACGGCCTCGGCCATTGGTGCCAGCGGGTCGGATTTGGAGCAGCGCAGCGATTGAGCGCAGGCACCATAAAGCCGGTGATACGGGTCGACATAGTGTGCGCCGTAATGGTGACCAATGCGGGCGATAGTAACCGCGCCAAGGTCTGTTATTTCATTGCGGGCATTGCGAACGGTGCCAACGCTTATGCCTAAACGGTCGGCGGTGTCCTGATCGGTTTCGTGCCGGTCCCGCTGAATGTCGCGGATCATTGCTGCGACTGCACCGCGCAAGGACTTTTGCGTTGGACATGCAAACGGTAGCAATACACTGATTGGCTTATCCTGCATTAGAGTCTCCATGAACATCATTCAAAAACTTAGACCAAGCGCCGTCGTGGCTTTCGTGGTCGATAAAGACCGTCCCGCTAGGGTTGGAATAAAGGCTGACTTGCTGGTCATTCGCACCGATGTTATGCCTTCCGAATTCCCCGCGCGGCGCTTGTTCCTGCCGGTGACCAGCCTTCGCAGCCGCGTCAGTGGTCGGCTGTTGAAAGGAGGCGGGGGTCGGTATCACTTAAAAGAATCCATGAACGCGGAAATGCGCGCCAAGGTATTGCGCCGCAGTTCGCGGCCTTCGCGTAGCTGGCTAACCAGCTTCCAATCGCCAACGGCCTTTCGGCCAAACGTAGATTCGGCCATGCCATGCTGATTAACGAAAGCCTCGATCTGGGCTATCAGGGTGCTGTTGTGTTCCATGCCCAAAGCAATAGGCGGGATTCTACCCGCACGTCAACAGCTAATTTGCATTACGATGCGGGTAAAATGCCGATATTGTCAGATAGGGCGGAATCCCGCACTATTTACCCCATGAAGCACGCATTTAACTTTGACGTCGCCAAGCTTCGGCGCGCGGTCATCGAGCATACATCTGAAGGTAAGCAATGGAGTCGGCGGGGCTTGTCCCTTGCTGCGAGCGGAGGCAAAAACCCCGATCTTGTGCGTGATTTTATATCTCGTGGCCAAGACAGGAAGCCCTCGTTTGACGCCGTTGCGGGGTTAGCAGCGGCAATGGATATGGACGTGAACGAATTTATTTTAACGCCGACCCCGCGTGGCGGGCCGGTTTACATCAAAGTCGTGGGGGCGGTTGAGGCCGGTGCATGGCGCGAGCAAAGCCAATGGCCGGATGACCAGCAATATGAGGTGCGCGCGTTGCAGTCAGATTTTCCAGAATTAGACAGATTCGGGTTGGTCGTTATGGGCTATTCAATGGACAAGCTTTTTGCACCTGGCGTTGTGCTGGATTGCTTGAAGCTGCCATTCAGCGGCGAATCGCCCATAACACCCACGCCGGGGCAGATCGTGATCGCGCAACATAATCGTGGCGGCCTTTGCGAAATGACTTGCAAGCGCCTTGGCCGCGAAACGGATGGCCAATGGTATTTGATGCCGGAATCAACAAAGGCGGAGCACCAAGAAAAAATTCCGATAGGCGCGCCGGATGAGAACTACGCGCTGGATGATGGCATTGTGATCGTCGGCATTGTGAGCGCTGCGATTCAGCAATTCTTGAATTGATGCTTACGGCTCTTATTCTCGCACTGGCCAGCCCACTCACAAAGCAGGAGGCTAAGGCCGCCCAGCTTACGCCCGCGCAAGTAGCAGCCGCCATAGACATTGACGGCCAAGGCCAACTTGACCCTGACCTATGGATTGAAACGCGCTCGTTTCTGCCAAAGCAAGGCAACGACCGATGGTTTCGCGCGCGGATCGACAAGGCAACCAGCGCTGTCGAATATCAAATCTATTTCATTATAGAGGCCAAGGGGCAGGCATTTAGACCGCAAAGATTGACATTCATACGACCCGACGGCTTGGGCGGAACAAAGATTGACAGGATTAGCTTTGAGCCGCGTTGTGTCGGCGCCCGCAATTGCTGGATTAAGGAGCACGCGGTCGCGCGGTTAGAGCGCGCCGATCTGGAATTCGCTTTGACCGGCGACGGCCCCGAATGGGCGGCCAAGTTATTTGGCGAATCCGAGTCGGGCGAAATTCTGACATTCAAGAATGAAATTGCCGGATTATTATTGGCCGTTGATTCGCAGTTGGCCGCATTAAATGCGGGGAGTCGCCCAAATAGGCCGTAAATTGGCCAAATACGAATAAGGGTTTTTACCCTCATTATTTTGTTGACGCGGGATTCTACCCGCGCTAGTTAGGCTCCAACGAAACGGAGCCTGACAATGCAAACCCTGACGAACAAATGGCACACGCAACCCGAAGCAATCGCGCTGTTCGATAAAGCATGGGCGATCTGCGGCAATGACGACAGCATCGGATTTCCCTTCGACATCGAGGCCGAGCTAGAGGCTCTTTGCGACTTCGCTTATCTTGACGGTGGCGAATGTCCGGTGTCGGCTTGGGACAAATATTGTGCCGGTCGTGACGCTATCAGCATGGCGCTTGCCGAGAAGGTGGCAGCATGAGCGCGCAGTCAATCGTGGAGCGGTTGCGGGCGTTGCACGTGTGGCCGCAGTTTGTGGCCGACACGCATGCGGACGTCATTTTACCCCGTCAAGCCCAAGGCCTATACGATGTTGGCAACGTCGCAACCGAAGCAGCCGACACCATTGATGAATTGCTGGAAGCGCTGATAGCAGCGGAAGTGCATTTCGCCAAATTTGCGCGGACAAAGTTTCAACACGAAGCCGTTGCCAAAATCCGCGCAGCAATCACATCAGCACAAAGCGCAGAGCAATGAGCGGGGGCTGGCAGGTGGGCGACTTGGCGCTGTGTGTGGATGCGTCACTTCGCAGCTATCCCCGCATGGTTCTTAAAAAAGGCAAGATTTACCGCGTTCAATCGGTTGCGCTGGCCAGATGTGGCGAAACTGGATTGTTCTTGGGCGAAGTTAATTCGGTTGCACCTTATGGCTTCGCTGCCGAACGCTTTCGCAAAATCAAGCCCGACACCGAAGGCGCAAATGCCGACGATGCAGCATGGCTAAAGGACTTGCTTGCCAAGCCTCGGGTGTCCGCATGAGCGCCCGCAGCCCCCGCCTACGCGACATACGGTCGGCGCGCTTTCCAGAACTCGACGCCTACTGGACGGACCCTGCATATCGTGCGCGGATCGACGCTGAAACCGAACATGAGCGCCGCCTTACACACGCCCGTATCGACAGGGGCATGGAGCCTCACAACCAACGACAAGCCCAAGCTTGGGCCGATAATGGAGAAGTTTGATATGAGCGCGTTTGAACTGGGCAAGCCAACCGGCCCGAAACCGCAAATCAATGTCTGGCTAGAGCCGACACCAACCGGATTTATGGTGGTTGCAAAGCACTCGCTCGATGCATCCGACCAACGGATTTTCATCATTCAAGAAAAGGGCGGTGCGCTCGAAGTTCTTGTGCAGACGCTTCACGCCCGGCATCTGTGTGATGCCTTGGGCATACCAATGTCCGCTGCCCCGCGCTTGGCTGACTACGCGACGGGCGCACCATATGAAATGGCCACATCATGACCACGCTCGATAACGTGTCCGGTCTGACCGTCGAACAGTCAAATGCACTTATCAGCATTGCCCGATTTTTGGATGCGGCGGCGGGGGAAGCTTTTGGCGTCTGTGTCGATTTTGAGGACGGCACAAGCGGCCACGCATTTGCGGATGACATTGTGACAGCAACAGCATCTGCTTTTGGCTTTGAATTGCACGACAGCCCCGAACCATTTGGCGCAGCGGTGCGTGAGTTTTTCGCTTCCCGAGCAATCTCATCGCAGGAGAAAAGCAATGGATAATCTGAAAGACGAAGTGACGCAGGCAGTTTGGAGCGATGAACTGCCGCCACACGGCGTTCCTGTGATTGCCGAATTTCACGAATGGAACGTGCCTACAAATCCTCCAAGTGAGCATGTGGTTTGGCTTTGGGAAGGTGAGGTCCGCCAATATCCCCAAACCGAAGGCATTGCGTATTGGACGCGCTGGAGGCACCTACCTGTCACGAACGCAAGGCCCGCTGATGATGTGTTGCGTGACGCGCTGGAACGTATCGCCACGGTTGACATGGGCGGCGGCTTCCTTGGTGCGCAAGCTTGTCGTGAAGTCGCCCGCGCAGCACTCGCCAAGGCCAGCCAATGAACGACTTCGACCCCGTTGTTCGCGGACGCGATGACCTCTGGTTCATCATCCCCATGTTCATCGCATTTATCGCTTTCGCCATTTGGAGATTAGCACAATGACCGGCCACCGATCATATTCAGGTCTAAGCCGCCCAGCCTATCGCGTTGCCCAGACCGACCGCCAAGGCTATCGCTATGCCCAGACCGTGCCGGGGCCGTTCGCGGTCGAACGCAAGGGTTTTTTGGCTAGGGTGCTGGGGCGGTGAATGCTCCTGCTCGCATAGTCCTGCCCGACTGGCCGCGCCTAATGAGCGTTGACCAAGCTGCGGCCTATGTTGGCATATCGGCAACCAAACTGCGCGAGATCGGCCCGCCCGTTGTAAGCATGGGCGAAATGCGCCGCGTCCTATATGACCGCAAAGACTTAGACCGTTGGGTTGACCGGCTATCAGGCCAGCCACTTGACGGCCCGCAGATTGAGGCGGAAACCAACAGCGTTGAATCGCGCCTGTTGGAGAAAATCCGTGGTAAAGCTTAGGATGCAATACGTTTATTTCGCCAAAGGGATTTATCCCCGCTTCCGGCATCCAAAGACCGGCGACGTCCCCCTGCCCCGCGAACCTGTCCAGATGCACAAACGCTATGCTGAATTGCTGGCAAGGGTGCAGGCGGAAAGCCCTATCATCGACAAGCAATCTATTGGCTGGCTGATAAAGCAATACCGCGCCAGTGTCGAGTTTCGCGCATTGGCAGGACGGACGCAGCTCGATTACGATAAAACGCTGGATTTGATAGAAGCCGAGATTGGCAGCGCCGAACCTTACCGCTTCATCACGCGCCCCGTCATCAAGGCGATACGCGATAAGCTGGCAGCAACGCCCCGCAAGGCTCACAAGATCGTCCAGATGGCGTCCGCGCTCTATTCTTGGGCAGACCGCGCCGACCTGGTTCCACAGGGCTTTAATCCTGCGCATGGCATCCGCGAGATCAAACGCCAAAAGATGATGATTATGCCGTGGTCGGATCAGGAACTGGCGAAGGCGCTGAAAAACCCGCCCACCCATATAAAGACCGCGTTATATCTTGCGCTTTACACTGGCCAGCGCGCAAAAGACATAGCCGAAATGCAATGGTCGCGTTACGATGGCGACCGGATTTGGGTGCGGCAGTCAAAGACCGGAACGCTGGTTGATGTTCCGGCGCATCCGGCATTGAAGGCACATCTGGACCCTATCAAGCGCGACTTGGGGCTTATGTGCATATCGGCAGGCAATCGGTCTTACAACAGCGCCAGCTTGGGCGCGGCGATCCGTGTCTATATGCGCGGGCTTGGTATCACTGACCGGACCCTGCACGGTATCCGCTTTGCTGTGGCGGTCAATCTTAATGAGGCCGGTTGTTCGCCAGCGGTTTGCTCCAGCATCCTTGGCCACAAAACCTATCAGATGGCGATGGATTATATGCGACGGAAAGTGGACGCGCAAACGGCTGTCGGTTTAATGCATGATTGCGCTTGACATAGGCGCAATTGCGTTTACGGTGGGCGCAAAGGAGAATCGACATGGAAACGAAACCAGTTTGGCCGGTTGATGGCAACGGCAGCAATTTGCGCTTTGGCGATATGACAAAAAAACAGCAGGACGAACAAGCCAAATGGGCAGCGCGGCGGATTAAAACCGAAATGGAGCATCCCAAGTTTGCAAAAGCGTTAGGCGCGGAATGACAGCCGACTGGCGCAACCATGCCACGCCCGATGAGATTGCCGAACATGACGGTCTCATCGCGGCAGACAGGGCAAATGCAGAACGGCGAAAGATCATCCGCAATCGTTGCCGGATGCGTGGAAAGAAGGTGCAGAAATGAATTCCGGTGCGCACTTTTCGGATTTGCCGTGCGAACTTTTCTTGACAGCGGGCAAAAACATAAGCATTTGCGCGGCTCTTCCCCGGTCGTCTAACGGTAAGACTACGGACTCTGACTCCGTTGCCGAACGGCCCGAAAGCCCAACACTTCGCATTCTGGACAGCATTTGTTCGCCACGGCGTTCTGCGGCGTTCAGAGGCGACTGCGCACTTTCCGACCCCTCACTCATGAAGCGCTGCCTCAATACGCATTTCCGCCAATCGCAGACGAAAGCGGCATTTTCAATAGCGGGAAATCTGGCTGTTTTGCGTGATGGGGTTTTGGGCAATACCGCAGTTTTGCCGCGTGGAGAATTTTGATGAAACGACGCCCCGTTAGAAACAACCCAGGCATCCGGCTTTTTAAGATTGCTCATGTTGAGCGCTATCCAAACGGTAACGTAACAACCGAATCTTTGATGGATGAAATCGCTCGCGCTCTTGGCGGGCGAGCAAGTGGGTTGACCAAAGGCACCGCAAAATCATGGGGCTTTAAGTCGGCGTCTGGCGCATTTACTTGGTTTCGGGAGGAAGTCGAACAAGCTCCCGCAAATCCAGCTTACGCTACCGCGATTGCCGAATGGGTTGGCCTCGCGCCCGATGAACTCTGGCCCCACCCCACCACCCCCCAAGGCCACCCAATGACAGGAGAAGCGAAATGAGTGAGGAACTTAAGCAGTGTCCGCAATGCGGTGCCGAATTAGACCGCTGCGAAGACCCGCACGGCGTATCGTGGCAATGTCACCAACCCGATTGCCTTGGCACGTTTGATGATAACGAAATCAATGAGCCGGCCACCCCATGACAGGCCACCCAACCTCGACACACAAGCGTGGGAGTACAGAGTGATGGATAACATCCCAAGTGCGCAAGAAATTGTCATGGCAGTGAAGCAATGCCCAGACTATTCACCCGTTGCCGAACTGGCCAAGGCGTCTTGCATGATCGGTGGTTGGCGCGACCCGTATTCGCAAACAATGGTTGGCGGAATGTGGTTGCCAGCATGGCAGGCGAAGATCGCAGAGGCGCAATTCATGGTGCTTTTAGGAGTTAAGCCATGAACCATCAATCAGAGATAGCGCGTATCGCCGCCGAACAACGCCATGACCCTGCGGAAGTGACGCAGGAAGATAGGGATGCTGCGGCAGAAATTCATCTTCAATACAATCCTAATTCAAAACAAGTGCAGCGCGAAGCTGAAAGGATGCGGAGCGGTAAATTCGATCATGATCCGCTCGTCCAAGCCTTCGCCCGTCACCGCCAAGCATCCGAAGCCCGCCGGAACGACAAGCTGCAATCGGAGGAAGCGAGGGAACTTGTCGCTGAACTCAATGCGCTGCCTCGCAATGTCAGAATTGATGAGCATCGGTTCGCCTTCACATTGCCCAACGGATTGCGTTTACGCGCCATCGCAGCACTTGCATCCGTTGTCGAACTGTTGGGAGAGAAGCCATGACCGATCAACTACGCGCCGATCTGGCGAAGGCGATGGTGCCATTTCTTTACAACGAAGATTGTAAAAGACGTGCAGCCGACGCTTGTTTATCAATCATAACCCCGCTGCTGGATAAAGAGCGCCACACTCCTACCGCAGAGAGCGATGGATTGCGTGAGGCGTTGGAAGCGGCGCCGATTATCGGCCTTTGGGAAGATGCCGCATCATTCAAGGTCCGACAGGACAATTGGCTTAACGGCCCGTATCGAGAAGCACTCGCAACCACAGAGGGGGAAGCAGACAATGGCTGACACCAACCAACCTATAACCGTAACGCAAGCCTTAGTGCCGGATGCGTTGAATGCGCCTGACTTACAGGGCCATTTAGCTGACGGAATGCGCGAAGTTTGTCTGTCGAAATTCGGGGCGATCATCACGTTTGACCAAAGCTGTGCAATGGCGAAGGCCGCTATTGACGCTGTCGTCATGCCTACCTCGAGCGGACATAGCGAGTTGGCTGATAGGCTTCTGCAAGAATTTTTCCTGTCGAAATACTTTGACCCAAAAGCAGAACGGCCTGCGGATGTTGTCAAAGCGGCCATAGCGTTTGCACTACGCCAAACCAGCGCGGCCCGTTCGGTTGGTGACGAAATGGTATCGAACGCCGTGCGCGCATACATTGGAGCGGGCAAGCAGGGCGTTACCGATGTCCACGAAGCTATGCGCAGCGCGCTTGTTGCTGCACTCACATGAACTGGAAGCGCTTCAACAAAGCGCGTTACGGTGCTGCGGTCGTTCTGATAGCATTGACGCTGGCTGTTGTGTGGGTGGCGGGGTGACGTGGGCTTATTCCTTAGGATCGCCCACCGCGTTTACTGAAATGGCCGATTGCCTCGCCGTTTCATAAGCAGCCACAGCGCCCGCGTGCTTGGCCTGGCATCGCGCATATTGCAGGGCGTCGTCGGCTGCGATCACTAGAAACGCCCCTAGCTGGGTCGGGTTACTCAAGAGCGGGAGCGCGGGACAGGGTGCCGCAATCTCCGCCGGTAGCGCGTTCGGGACAGGCGCTTTCAATTCGGGCCGCGTTGATTGCGCGCCGCACGCCGTCAGGCAGAACAAAATCAGGATCAGAAAGGCGCGGGTCATTTTGAATCTCCTTAATCAGCGTTGGCCGAATGATTGTGCGCTCGGTCACGTCGATCTGGCCAAGTCGGGAATTGACGCTGGCAAAGCCATTGCCGAGCTTTTTGTCGAGGTCGGTTTGCAGCTTATTGAGCGCCGCGTCGACAGCTTCTTTGTGGGCAATATCGGCCTTGGCTTGCCGTGCTTCGGCCTTCGCCTCTGCCGCGTTCGCGCCTTTGTCATAGATAAACCAGACGCCGCCTAATATCGTGCCGATGAATAGCAGCGTGGCGACTGCGGCCAATCCAACCTTTTGTGGCAGGGATAGGAGCGAAAGGCTGTGCAATTTCATGGTTTTTGCTCGTCTGGCATTGCGACAGGAGCCGCGACCGCCGTTGTCGTGGTCGTGGTGACAACGGGCTGCCCTTCGCGGTCGTCATATTCAACTCCATCGCGCCCAGCCTTGATTGTGCGGCGAATGTTGAAGCCGATAAAGCCAGCGAGCAAAGCGAACAATTGAACGTGGGCAGCAATGCCAAGCCAGAAGGTGTGCAGCAAATTAGCGCGAACCATTATCAGAACGGCAACGGCGTAACCCGTCATAACGATAGCACCGCCGAACATGATAATAAACGCAGCGGCCTTACGGCCTTCGGGATCGCGCAAGAATCCTATCACGTCGCCATCTCCAAAGCGTGAGCGCGGACACCCTGCACCCGCCTTGTCCAGCCCTTGCCGAATGTCAGGAACGTGCGGAGATTGCGCAAAAAGCCCATTCGGCGGTCGCAGAGCGCGTTAATCGTTCTGGCGGCGTTGGCGATAGCGGCGAGCGTCAACGCGCCGATCTGGCCATCTTGGGAAACGCCGAGCACAGCTTGCAGATACTTCGATGCCCGACCAACGCCGGAATTGACCGCAAAGTCAAAAACCGCATAGTCCACACCAAGCGGTAACAAGTCGCCGTGCACTCGGTCCCAATACTGAAATTTATAGATTGCCCGCACTTCGGCTTCGGAAATGAATTTAACCGGTTGCTGCCCGCGTCCACGTGTCTTGCGGTAGGCGTCATAAACGGCTTGCGTGACGCCCTTGTTTGTTGCCCCGCCGGGATCGCGCGGATGATTGACGTAGCCGCCTTCATGCTCAAGCACATAAGCCAGCGATTTTTCGAAGTTCGATTGCATATTGCGCCTCTAAGCCGCTTCCAACATTTGCGGGGTCAATGTGGTTGTGGCGACTTCGCCATATTTGGCGTGATACGTTACCGCCATTAGCCCGCGCTCGCTGTGATACCCGCCGCGCGATGAGTGGGCATCCGGCGCTGCCATTGTTTGATGCTGGATAACTTGCACGCCGTCGAATTCGCGGACTAGCTTGTGGTGCCGGTGGCCAGTGTGAATATAGCGACGATGGGTTGCACCCCAGATCGCGGCAAATTGCGCGGCGAACAAAAGCGGCAAGCCTTCCCATTTTTTCAAATGGCCGTGGTGGAATCCAAGCATGGTGTTGCCCCATTGGATTGCGTAATAGGGCAGTTCGCTTTCGTGAACGGTGACGCGGGGTTCGCCTTCATAAAGGCACGCAAACATTTTTCGCAGCCAAAGCGATGACGCCAGATCGTGATTGCCCTCTTGAATTAGCAACGTGACGTTGCTGTGCTTTTGTAACGCCA
The DNA here is from genome assembly GCA_040385805.1 of Pseudomonadota bacterium. Taxonomy (GTDB): domain Bacteria; phylum Pseudomonadota; class Alphaproteobacteria; order Sphingomonadales; family Sphingomonadaceae; genus Sphingorhabdus_B. The sequence goes on from JAZKGS010000095.1 coordinate 19,647, forward strand.
ACGATACCATTTGCCTGATTAGCCGGATCGAGACGTCGACCATCTTGGCAAAGCGGCCATCGGCGTCCAGAATGTGCCCATGCGTGGGCGTGATGGGCGCGTGTCCGTCGTAATGCATCCAATCGCCGCCAATGTCTATTATAGCCGTTCCCGCCATCGGTGCGGAGGCCACAAGGCTTTGCATGGCCGCCAAGCCGGTTTCCTCGGCAATTTTCAAATCCCAATCTGCGCCGCCCTCTTTGTGCCATGCGTGCATCCCGACGTGATAATCATAGAACGGGTAAAGCTGCAAAAGATGCTCGAGCGCCGCCTTGGGCGCTGCGATTGGTGCGACTGGCTTTATGTTGAGGCACATTGCTTCAACAGACGCCATCATTAATTCGCGCTGGCGTTCGGCGTCGATAGTCGACTTGACCCATTGGCCAGCGGGCTTGCCCTCGCTGTTGTAATAAGTCGACACCCCCTTGGCCACGAAGCCGTCGGGGACGGCGTGGACATAATCGTGCTCCGGCGCATAGCCTTGCTTGGCTGCCCGCTTTTGGACAGCCTTGTAAACCGCCGACGGGTAGTTGATGTCGGTTCCCAACGCAGACCCAGCCTTGCGGGCGCTGCCATAGTCGCGGATTGCTTCCAAAACTTCCCGTTGGCGTGGAGTTGCGAATTGTAAAAGATTCTCGTCCACTTGCAAAGCCGGTCCGGCCATAATGGATTCCTAAGATGTTTCGGATGACGCTATTTCAAGGGTTTAGACGCGGGGCTTTACCGCCACTCCAATGAGCACGCCCAAGAGCAATAAAACGACGGGGCCGTGGCCGGTGTGCAGGCAGAGAAGTGTTACGATCAGCCAGCCAGCCAGATTCACGCTGATACGGCTTTTGGCTTTGAACGCGGCTTGGCATTTAGTGCGGAGTCGATGCGCAACAGCGTGTTTTCTTCAAGCAATATGCGCTCGCGCTCGGCCTGTTGCCGCGCCTGTTCTTCAAGATGGGCAACGCGGGTGCGGAGACCTTCTATCTCGCCCTCCATGCGCGCCATTTGCGCCTCCATGCGGTCAAAAAGCTTGGTCTTGGCGTCCTGTTCTACCTTGTCGGTTGCGTTCATGCTTTCGGTTTCCGCCCGTTTCATATCAGCACGCCCCGCGATCCATTGGCGAAGGACTGCGCCCAATGCCAAGACAACGAGAGTCCATATCCCCGCCCCGCCGATGGTTAGGCCGTTGATGCCGAGAAAGTGCGCCGTTTCGGTCATGCAGTCACACTAATTCTTTTGTGGACATTGCAATCCGGCGCTGGCAAGTTGCCCAAATGCACACCACAAAATTGAAACTGGCCGCGCTTCAAGCGATGCCACCATTCATTCGCCGAAAAATCATGTCCCGCCGCTTTCGCAATGAAGTCGAGAATACCGGCGAAGCGGAAATGGCAACTCTTGGCCAATTCATTAAGCCCGGCGACCTGGCGCTGGATATTGGCGCAAACCTTGGCGGCTACACTTACGAAATGGCGCGGCTGTGTGGGCGGGTGATTGCGTTTGAACCAAACCCCGCTTTGTTTGATACGCTCAAAGGCCTGCATTTTAAGGGCGCTGATATTCGCGGATGCGCCATTGGCGACAAAACCGGCGAAGCGATTTTGCACTTGCCCGATGGACAGAGGCACGTTCTCGCCAGCCTTTGCCCCGATGTCGTGGCTGACTATCCCACGAAACCCGTCAAGGTCGCTGTTTTTCGTCTCGATGACATTGCCCTGCCGCCCGTCAGTTTTATCAAGATCGACGTTGAAGGCTTTGAAGAAGCCGTCTTGCAAGGCGGACAAGAAACCATCCGCCGCGACCTCCCGACGATACTTGTCGAGATCGAAGAACGGCATAATGCGGGCGGATTGGCGCGAATTGAAGCCAGCCTTGCTGAACTTGGATATAGCGGGCATTTTCTGTTGAACGAGGAATGGCAGCCTCTTTCCGATTTTCACCCCGGCCTGCAAAACGTCGAAATACTTAGCGCGACGCACACCACGCGCCGAGGGCTGCGCTATATCAACAACTTTCTGTTTGTGCACGGCGATCATCCGACTAACCCCACCATGAAGGTGTAAGATTCACCGTCAACAGGGGTGCTCAACCATTGAAACGACCAGTTCGATGTTCCGATTTGCTGGTTGAAGTGGCTCACCGTGTACTGGTTGCCGCCTGTCCGCTGGATAACCAGAACAATCGGTGGCGTTAAAAACGTGCCGTCCGCATAGGTATATTGGATAGTCGGGTTTGCGGCCTGTCCCGTTCCTGCGCTGTTTACCGTGAATTTTACGCCTTGGTCGCCACCAGTTATTGCCGTGACCGTTGCCGCATTACCCCATCCCGCCGATAGTGCGATATTCCCAGATGCCGCAGCCGTGCCCTTATGTGCCGTGCGCGTGGCAATGCGTTGCTGGCTATCGTCAATGACGTTGTTGACGCCAACCGAACCAAGTGGTGTCAACAGTTCGGGGCGCATAACATTTATGTGGTTAAAGCCGTTAGCTGCGACATTTAATGCAAAAGCAGTAGCGCCGATATCGATTGACGTTAGAATTGCCGTATTGCGCGTGCCAGAGCAAACAAAGCCAGTGGTGTTATTGGCTACCGTGCCAGCAAAGCGGCCCTCATAATAGTTCACAAGCCCTTGGCTGGCGATACCGCATGACGCCGCTGTAATGGTTGTGGATGCTACCGTCTGGCTTACTGTTACGGTGTAAGTGCCAGTGCCGCCTGTGCCGGTCCCGAATGCCTTAATCATTGTTCCCGGCAAGACGTTAGTGCCCGTGATGACTTGGCCGACTGACAAAGTGCCAGAAGTAACCGCTGTTACCGTGAGAGTAGTTGTCGCAATCGAGCCGGTGACAACAGCGCCAGAATAGCCGAACTGGTCAGCTTCGATACCGTGCCAGATATTGCCCTCGCTATCGAAGTCTATAATCGGCTTATCAACGCTGATAATGTCGATGTCAGTGCAACGCGATTCCGCGATAATATTCGCCCCGCTGGCCTGCATATCAATGCCGACTTGTCCCGCCGCGCCGTTGCCCGCAATCTGCAGATCGCGCAACCGAAGCCGCCGAACGTCTGCTGATGTTGCGCGGACCTTGATGCCAACTTGCGTTGATGCCAGCGAAAGGCTAATCCGCAATCCTGATATTTCAACGTCAGCATTACCATCCACAATGAAGGCAGGCCCAGTGTGGGTAGGGTTGATAATACAAGACAATGGACCGGAGCCAATAAACTTCACTCGGTCATAAGTGCTGAGGTCAATTGGCGCGGATGGCGACCAAACGCCGTTAGGAACTCGGATCGTCGCACCCTTGCCACCTGCCGTATCAGCACCACCCAACGCCGCCGTAATTTGCGCAAGGTTATTCGTTGCGCCGAAGTCGGTGACGCTAATGACGTCGTTGTTTTTATCCTCTTGAGTTCTTGCAATTGCCCCTGCTTCGGGCCGAACAGTTCCAACCAAAGCCGAACCGCCCGATGCCGCAGCAGCCGCAGTCGTCAAAAGACTCCGCTGAAAAACTTCCGTCCCAGCATTGTCCAAATAGATCGAAACTGTGCCATCGCCGTTATCGACCGCGAAGAAGTCTCCAGATGTAGTGGCCGCGAGTCCGGTTGCGATGTCTGGATATGTTGGGCCGCTCAAGCTTTCGGCATGGGCATCGGCCAGGGCGGCACTTGCCGCACTGGCTGCGGCTAAATTAGCCTGCGTTTCGGCCTGCTTAACCAGCGCACCGGTCAATGCCGAACCAGCGTCCAAGACAACATAGCGCAGGCCGCGCGCGTCGATAATGGCCAAAGTCATATCGTCGCCCCCGGATTGATTATGAACTGGCCAAATAGTTCGACGCGCTTAACGCCGCCGCTGGGCGTGATGTGCAAATCGTAATAGAAGGTAACCGCCTTTTGCGTCGGGTTGTTTAGAGAGAGCGCCTCGAGCGTGGCTTCGTTGATCTGAATTGTGATGATAGACGCGGGCGCTTCGTCGCCAGCCTCGTTGTAAATATATGTGGCGTCATAAGTCACGCTCACGCCCTGCGAACCTGCGGGCGCACTGGCCAGCGAGACAAGCGGCGTTCCCGTATCGCCATTGCGGTTGCGAATGTGCATGGCAAAAGCGGCGCCGGTGTAATCCGGCCCAAGAATCGCCACGTCGTCGACGAATGGGACGCGCTTAAAAGCGGCGATATTTAGTTCGGCTGCCATAGCCTAACGCTTGCCCGTATTGGCTTTGTAATTTACCGCCGCCTATGTGACGATGACTGTTGCGGTGCCGCTGAAAACATTAAGGTCGGGCGTGCCAAAGTTTATGTCCAACCGGCCAACCATTCGATAATCATAATCCGCAGCGGCGGGGGAGTCGGTGTCTGGATAGGAGCCAGAGCCTGGCTCGCCGCTAAAGTCTATTGCAAGCCATGTAGAATCGCTGCCGATAACGGCTGCGGCTAAATCGGTCCATGTTCCCGCCCCCGCTGGCGAGCGTTGCCATTTTGCATCCAAGCCCGCGCTGGCGTTTACCGTGTCGCTGATATTATATTCAAGCGGGGCCGTCATTGTAACGGTTTCGCTACCAGCCACCGTCACGGTAATGGGCGTGAACATTTCTACATAGGATGTGGTGCTGATAGTTGCGAAAGTGCTGCGCGTCCCGAATTTCGGGCTGGACGCAGTGGCAACGCCGTCCAAACGGGTAAAGACAATCCGATAAGGACCGTAGGCAATCCCGTCGATTGTAACGGTCAAGTCAATGTATCCGCTTCCGCCTGCCGTTACCGTTATCCAGCCTTTTTCGGGATCGGCGGCAATATTGTTGACCGTCGCGGTTACGCCCACTGGAGTGATCGAATAGGACACATTGTCGTCGTCGCGTATGTCCACCCCACCTTGAAAAACGATTGGCTTGAGCGTGCGTGAAAATTGGCCAGTCAGCGGATCACCCGCGTAGTCGACATTTATGTTTTGATTGGGCGGCGCGATAATTTCAATCGAAGCTTGACCAATTCCTTGGATGATCGGGCTATTACCCGGCACGTATGGCGTTGTTGCAATAGCATCAACAGGCGGCAAATCTTCCGCATCCCAATCGTAAATGCGTTCGTCCTCAACCGCCAAAACAATTGGCACGGTGCCGTCGACGCGCGTTTCTATTTCCTCGACGCGGAAAACTTTGTCGACCATACCCAAAGGCCCAAACGTCAATTCAATGGGCGCGAATTGTTCGCAGCGCCATGCCGTTGCCTGCATTTCACACGACAGCGTTCCGCCGCCATATTTTGCGCGCATAAGCGTGCGGCGCGCAAGGCGTTGCGCTTGCGAAGCCGACTGGACGATGGGCAGGTCAAGCGTAAGAATTCGGTCGATACCGTCAACGCTGACCACATACTGCTCTGGATAATCGACCGACTGATAAAGCGAGTTCGGGGACGGATCGGTGTAGGTTCCGCGCACAAGATTATAATTTTCCCCTAGATCGGCAAACGGTGTCCATTGGACGGCGCCCAGAATGTCGGCAGCGGTGAACGAGGCTATAGGGCTGGCCAGATCGTTGACCATGCACTTGACCGCGATGCGGCCCTGCGGATCGTAAAACCGCGCGTCCATGCTTGCCGCGAATTGGCCAAGCACAAGGCCCATGTCGTCGGCTTCCGAGAATACGCCGTCGGTTCGATAGCGCGGCTCGGTGCCACCCGCGTCTAGTGCCACACTCTCATCGCATATATTGGCCGCGTCGATGAAAGATTCCAGATCGAAACGACGAGGTGGAATGCCTTTGCCGACCGCCAAAATGCCGTTTATTTTCCAGCCCAGCAAATATGTGAGGGCTTGCAAAGCAGGATTGCGGGCGTGCGTCCCCCAAGTCCATGTCGATTGATCGTCTGCGCGATGCGCGCCACTTCCACCCGCTGTCGTATCCTGGCGGGGATCGTAAACCGCAATCCCGTTGCCCTCGATTGTAATGCGCGAGGGAACTGCGGACGAAAAAGGCGATTCCGCCTTCTTACTGTTGCCCGTCAGTTTGAAACGCAGATGCACATAGGCCAAGCCGGTATAGCGCCGCGTCGTTCCCATGCGAGCGCTTATGTTGATAGCATTGCCCGCATTGCCTTCAAGGATGGGTGCAACGGTCAAATAGCCGACGAATTCACCCTGCACGCCACCGGCCAAAGTCCATGCCAGTTTGTCGTCAAAGGTTATTTGGCTGATTTCGTCGACCGCGTGGCTGGCCACAACGATAAAGCGGTGCAGATATTCTTGGCCCGTTCCGGTAAATTCTTGGTCCCGAATATCGTTGGCCATTGCGGTTGTGCCGAAAACAATCTTGCGCGGAGTTCGAGGGTCGATTGTCGAGATAAGCCGACTTCGATCTGCGGGCGATGCTTTGGGCGGCCCTTTTTTCAAGGCACCGGAAGCTATGCTTATGCCCGCGCCGATTAGCGCAAAGTTGCCCGTCACAACGCCAGCCACGACCAGTGCAACGCCGATCAGCGCGTCCGCAGCCTTATCGCCAATTACTAGGCGGATGGGCGAAAGGATGGTTTTGACGACCTTACTCATGCGCCGATTCCGTCGCCCAAGCCACGGTCCACGCGGCGCGCGGCACTTCGGTCAATTCCCCGTCGGTCACGAATAGCGCGGTCTTCCCGATGCAGACGCCGACGGCCTCGCCATCAAAAACAACGTCGCCGCGCTGGGCAAAGGAAGGACTTTCGCGACGGTCCAGCGAGCGGTCGAATGTACCTTCCAGATCGCGGACGCCGTATTTAATCAGCGCCTTGGCCGCGCTTATATCGCTGTCATATTTGCCCATGAACGGGGCATGGCCATCAAAGCCGGTTTGGGCCTCCACAGCACCGGCTGCAAAGCGCGCGCAAGGCACCGGCCCCAGCGCGTCAACGTCTTGCTTGACCGAAGCTATGTAAGCCGCAAGCCGTTTTTCCCAATCATTATACCGCCCCATCTAAACCTCGCGCACGTTCGGATTGCGGCCATCGCGACTCCCGCCGCCGCCACCTCCCGGCGCGAATGTGCTGCCCGCAGGCGAGCCGCCACTCGCATTGTTTCCAATGGCGATGGCCGCCCGCGCGCTAAGGTCGCCCGCGTCGTATTTTTCCTGATCCATGTAAGTCCGATTTGAAGCTGCACTAAGCGCAGCCAAATAGCTTTCAACTGTCACTTCGATTGTTTGGCCAGTGGGTGTGACGGGCATTGTCAGGTTGGACATATAGCCAGTGTAATAATGCTGCACCCCTCCTTGCTGGACGTTGAGTGCATTGCGAATAATGCGCCACAGCCGAATCTCGCGCGAGCGCCAGTTGGCCGGATCGTTTATTTCGTCCAGAATATCCGCGTCAAAAACGGGCAGGCCGGATAGCTTAATCTGAATTGAATCAGTGCCGCCAACGCGATTGGCGACCGGCCCAATGTCCACAACATCGGCGCGCAAGCCTTGGAACAAAATCCCGTCAATATCGACTTCGCCCGTTCCGGTTAGGGTCAAGTCCGCGCCCGACGTGTTGACGCGCATTGGCTCGTTTAGAAAGTCAACGAACGCCAAAAATATGGGCTTGATAACGGTCGCGTCGAGTGCCGCCGATGCTGTTGCGTCAATGCCCATAGGCTACGGGGCTAGGCTTGGGCGTTGCGATTATTTACCGCCGCGTTTTCCAATCTTATCTGCCTGTCTGTTGTGGTGGTCATGACCTTGGAAACGCCGTTGCAGGGACAGTAAACCCGATGTCATTCGCATATCGAGCAACGCCAGTCGTAATCCTTACTTCGTCCGCATAACCCTCGAATGGGTTTAAGCCTACCCCCGAGGAAATCTGGTGTAGTATAGAAACATCGGCTGTCGAGTTATGGAGGCTAACGGCTCCTGTCGCAGATGCGATTGTCACGCCATCTTTGTAAAGACGATACTTAGTGCCATCCCAATCTGTAGCAATATGGTGCCAAGTTCCAACATCCAGTGTCGCAAAAGCCGAAAGTTTGGTGAGCGGATTGACACCATCACTACTTAAACGAAAATCCATCTGCGCGCCTGAGCTGTCAGTACGTAGTAGCCACGACCTCTGGCTTGTTCCTTCGTCCCATTGTGCAACAAGTATCTCCCTAGCCGCTGTCGAGGCTGTCTTTCGCCTAAACCATCCTTCAATCGTGAAATTTGTCGTTCCAGATGGAAATTCAGTATCATCAGCATACGTCAAACGTCCGGTGCTGCCGTGATTGTGCTCAAGCGAGTGCGTTCCAAATTTCGCCTGCGCGGTGGTTCTGACTGGTATGCCAGAGGATTGAACTAAAGAACCAGCTCTTAGATGAGAGCTTTCATCAGTCACACCACTGTCAAATCCAAGCAGCAAAGCCACGTTAGCAAAGTTTGGGTCGGCGCCCCCCGCTACCGCAAAGCGGCCAGATTGACACACCATCATGTGCGGTAGCCGATCAGGTAAACTTTCAATCCCGCAGCGCCCGTTCCGGCCACATCGATGTCGATGGTCATTTCAGCGTCATCAGCAAGGCTGGCGTCGGAAATAACCGCAGCAGTTGCCGCCGTGGTTGACGTAGTTTCGCCAGCGTCGATAGTCAGCTTTGTGGACAGGATTGTTGTGCCGGTTTCGTTTATATCCACGGTCGGGATGCCGGAACTTGAGGTGGTCCCAAGGGATGCTTTAACCGCCGTGACAGTGAACGCGTAAGGCATCCGAAATTTAATTTTTGCCGTGCCGGTGGTTATAGCCGTGGTTTCGTCGCCAACGGCTATCAGGATGGTTTCGGTTGGCTTCAAGGCCGCACGAATTACATCCAGTGCGATGGTGTCAGCGCCATCGTCATAGGTCACGTCAATCGTCGCTGAATCGGCAGTCATTGCCGCCACAGCATCCCGCGCACGTTCGTCTATGTCGGCTGTTGAAAGCACCGCCGCCGTGCCAAGGCCAAGCGTTGTTCTGGCTGCGCTGGCATCTGCGTCATTGATCAAAGTGGCGCCGAACGCGCTTAACTGGCTGTCATCGACCTTGGAAGCCAAAGCAGCATCAAGGCCGGTTACTTCGCTAGTCGCATGGGTATGCGAAGCTGCAGCCTTGCCCGCAACATCGGCATAAACTTCGGTGAAATTATCGTTTATCTTATCGCCAGCGATCCGCAACTTATCGCCCGTCCCGTCGTTCGCCGCCGCCCCGATATTGATTGTTCGCTGTGCCATTTCTGCGCCTCTCGCCTATTCGCTATCGAATGTTATGTCGGGAACTTCGCTGTCAAAGGTCGCTGGCGTAAGACCGTAACCGCTGCCCAAGTCTTCCTCGACGTCCAGCACAAAACCGGAAATGCCATTGCTTTGCGGAATCGGATTGCGCGTGGCAGACGCCGCAACGCGCACGTAGGGATTGGCCGTTTCAACCGTCGCGCCCAAGGTCGGAACCTCATTCAAAGCGGGCGCAAATTCAGCAACGGCCTCGCCGGTCGCGTCCGTTACAAGATCGGCGGTCAAACGCACGGCGCGAACGTGACCGCTGGGTAAAGGGACGGTCAAATGCTGGCCAGCCTCTAAAATTCTTGTCGAGACGGCCATGCCTGTAAGCGGCAAGCTATAACCGTTCGTTGCGCCCGTATCGACCGTGGGGGCTGGGCCGATATGCGATTGGCAGGGCAGATAGACCTTAAACCAATTTTGGACGCCGCGAAGCCGCGCAAGGAAAGCGCGCCATTGGCGTTCCTCGGATTCGGTTGCAATGTTCTCGACCGCAACTTGGCCCGTCCAAAGCGAGCCGCCTGGCTGGCCAACGACTTTGCGCGTGCCGGTCCATGCGCTGCGATTGACCTGTGCAGGTTCGTCGAAGTCTAATTCGATGACCTGCAATTCGTCATAATCTGGGACTATAACTTCGGCCATGCGCTACCTTCCAAGGCCCGGACGTTGCCCACGCCTGAAGGTTTCATTTACCGCCTTATTCGTCAGCGTTGGCTCGGCTGCGCGCACGACCTCAACCGCAACCTCGGCAGACTTGCTGACAATGCGCGCGTCAATATCACCTGATAGTTCAAGCCGGATAACGGAAGTGCCGCCTTGCCCCGCGCTGGGCTGGGCCGCATTCATTTTGGACAACGGGATAATATCGCCGCCGGTATTTGGCCGGAAAAACTCTTTGCCCACGCCCTCGTTCACGCGGTAAACGCGGCCAGCGGAGACAGGACCGCCGGATGCGCGGCCAAAGATTGAACCAACCGCAGACGCGATTCCACCAATCCCACCGCCACCAGCGCCGCCCAAGCCGCCCAAGCTTTCAAGCAACGGCTTAATCACAAGCAACTGGAATGTCAGTTCGATAAGCTGGGCAAGGAAACGCTTTCCCGTATCCTCTAAAACGTCGCCCAGATTGCCGCCGTTGACAATCGCGTCGGTCAGCCCTGCGTTCAAATCCTTGAGCGCGTCCACGCCAAAACGCTCGGCCTCATCGCCAAAATTCAGTTTGTTAATATCGGCCAAGACTTGCTGGCTGGGCGAAAGGTTTGCCTCCGAAGCCTTACGCTGGGCGCTTGCCCCCTCGGCCACAATACCCTTGCGGATCGCCTCAAGTTGCTGGCGCTTGGCCTCGCCAATATCTTGATCCAGCAACTGCCGGTCGATAGCGTCAAGCGCTGCTGCCGTTTCGGTATCGGCAATTTCGGCGGCGATCCGCGCACGGTCCTTTATGGACGTGGCCAGATCATATTCATCCTCAAGTGCGGCAACGCGGTTGCGCGCCACGGCCTCGGCCAAGTCAGCCGCCTCTTGGGCAAGTTGCGCGCGCGTGCGAACGGCCAGGGCTTCGGTTTCTTCGAAGGCCAGCGTTTCGATTTGCTGAATTAGACGCTGCTTTTGGGCTTCGGTGTAATCCTTTTCGGCCTTTATGCCTTCAATTGCTTGCGTGCGCGCTAGTTCAATCGAGCGAAGTTCAAGTTCGGCCTTTTCCTCTGCCGACTTGGCGATGGATTGCTGGGCGGATAGCGTTTGCTGCGTTA
>JAZKGS010000096.1:0-10623 GCA_040385805.1 Pseudomonadota bacterium
AGCAAATACACGCAAGCCCAACGCGCGGCGTGGATGCCGGAGCGCCGGAGCGGGAAAGAGTGGGATGTGCGGCTTGCTGGTAAGGATATTGCCATTGGCCGCGATGGGGATCGCATCCTTGGCCTTATGAGCATCGAAAGCGGCGGCTATATCGACTTCGCCTTTATCCGGCCCGAGGCGCAGGGCACTGGACTGTTCCGCGCGCTTTTCGGCATGGTTGAGGCGCATGCTCGCGACGCAGGTGAACCCCGGCTTTGGGTGCATGCCAGCCTCATGGCGCAACCGGCCTTTGCCGCGGTCGGTTTTTGCGTCGTTGAACATCAGGTCGTGCAAATTGGCGATCAGGCCTTCAAACGGGCCTTGATGGAAAAGCTGCTATAGCCATCGCCCTAACACGGCCCACGCTTCAAAGTTTACATGGCTTTTCTTGACAAGGCGCAGGGCTTCCCCGCATGTCTGGTCCTTATCCAATGGGGGCCGATATTCGATGCGCGACGAACAAGCACAACCGCAAAGTGCATTCCGTTTTCACGGCAGCTGGCAGGAATTTGCGGGCATTGCCTTTCCCAACCTGTTGCTGACCATTGTCACGCTTGGCATCTACCGTTTTTGGGCGACCACGCGCGAACGCGAATATCTGTGGAGCAAGACCGACTTCATTGACGAGCGTCTGGAGTGGACGGGGCGCGGGATGGAGCTTTTTATTGGCTTCATCATGGTGTTTCTGCTGATCGGCTTGCCCTTCATCGTCATTCAGCTGATTTCACAGGGGCTGATTTTCCGGGGCGAAACAATCATTGCCGGTGTTGTCACTTTTGCGATGTTCCTTTTGCTGTTCTACCTCACGGGCGTCGCCTATTTCCGCGCGCTGCGTTACCGGCTAAGCCGCACCTATTGGCGCGGTATTCGCGGCGGCAGTAACGACCCCGGTTTCCAATATGGGCTATCCTATATGTGGAAAAGCGTACTTGGCTGGCTGCCTTTGTTCCTGCTCGTGCCATGGTCGATGATTTCGCTGTGGAATGACAGGTGGAACGCAATGAGCTTTGGCCCGCACCGCTTCAGTGCAAACGCCGAGTGGAAGCCGCTGATGAAGCGGTATTTATTATTCTACCTCGTGCCGTTCCTGATTGTCGTGGGCGGCGCGATTTTTGGCATCAGCATGGCTGTTTCGGGCGCTACACCCGATGCGCTGGGTAATACTGGCGCAGCGATTGGCGCGATTTTGGTAATCGTTGCCATATTGGCCTTTTACATCATCTTGCCGTTGGCTGCGCTTGCCTTTTACAGCAAATATTTCCGCTTGGCCGTCGGCGGCTTGCGTCTGCACAGCCTTGAATTTGAATTTCGCGCGCGTGCGGCGGACTGGATATTGTTCTTCTTGGCCAACATCGCGATTGTGGTCTGCACCCTGGGTATTGGTTATATTTTCATGCCGTATCGCAACTGGAAATTCTTCGTCGACCATATGGAGGCTTATGGCGAGATCAACATTGACGAGTTGACCCAGTCCGAAACCATCGTTGACAAACATGGCGAAGGATTGCTCGACGCGTTTGACGTGGGGGCGATCTAAACGATGTCCGCATTTTTCGACGCCTGGCATTATGATGGCAAAAGCGCAGTGAAGCGCAAGGTTGAGGTGCAGGTCATTGGCCAGCAATTCTACCTGCTGGAGACGGAACGCCGGAACGGCCCCTTCGCCTTTGCTGACGTCGAATATGTTACGAAACAGGGCGAGGCCGATGTCTATGGCCTTGCAGGGCGTGATGGCTGGCGGCTAATGCTGGCAGGGCCAGTGCCGTCCGATTTGACTGCCCTGCTGCCCGCGCCGCGCAGATATGGTGGATGGGTGGACCGCCTTGGGCTTGGGAAAGCTGCGGTTGCCTTTACCCTGACGAGCGCTGCGGCTGTTGCCGTCGTATTGCTCAGCCCGCAATGGTTGGCGCCGTTAATCCCGTCAAGTGTCGACGACAGGCTTGGCGATGCGCTGGTCGGTGATTTCGGTGGTCGTTTCTGCCACACGCCCGCAGGTGATGCAGCGCTTAAAAAGCTGGTAAATTCGCTCGATGATAATCCGGATGATCTGCAGGTTGAGGTTGCCAAAATTGACATGCTCAACGCCATCGCCTTGCCCGGTGGCAATGTCATATTGTTCGATGGCCTGATCAAACAGGCAAAGACACCCGACGAAGTGGCGGGCGTTTTGGCGCATGAAATCGGCCATGTGCGCGAAAAGCATGTGATGCAGGCGCTGCTGCGGCAAATGGGCCTTGCGGTCGTGCTAGGCGGGATTGATGGCAATAGCGGCGCGCTTGTGAACAATGTGCTGGCGATGAGCTACAGCCGTAATTCCGAAGCCGAGGCGGATGCGCATTCCATGAAGGTTTTGGGCAATGCGAACATCTCTCCTGTCGGCACGGCGTCTTTCTTCGACCGGCTTTCCCAACTGGATGGCAGCGCAGGCACATTGAAGGAGAATGCAGGCATAACGGGATATCTGTCCAGCCACCCGCTTTCGGCTTCGCGCAAGGCGGCGTTTGAAAAGAGCATCGTCAAAGGCAAAAATTACCAGCCAGCGCTCACTTCGGCGGAATGGACCGCATTGAAGACCATGTGCACGCAGGATCGTAAGGCGAAATCAGGCTTCGGCTTTGATTTTAATTAGGGACCGCGTTACACAGCGCTCACCCGCTCACGACATTCGATAAGGAACCTGCCATGTTCAACCGCCTATTTGTCGATCACCCCAAAAGCGTCGATGAAAATTATGTTGCGCATTTTGGCGTCGCAAGCCGCTTTGGCTTTACGATGATCTGGGGCGGGATGAAGGCGCTGGTCCATGCGGTGATCCCGGGCCTGTGCATCACATCGGGCAGCGACACGGTGAAGCGGCTGAACACCATCATGGTCGAACAACGCCGCGCCAAGGGGCAGGATGTGACGCAAATGATGACCGTTGATTGGGTGATCTGACGCTGTTGGAATACCCTGTTCAGTTTGTCACGCGCGCCGATGGCGTTCGCTTGGCCTATCGACATTTGCAAGGACGCGGGCCGACTTTGGTGTTCTTGCCCGGTTACAAGTCCGATATGCAAGGCGGCAAGGCGCTGGCGCTCGCGGCATGGGCGGCGGAACAAGGCGTCGGCATGCTCCGGATGGACTATTCAGGCTGCGGCGAGAGTGATGGCGCGTTTGAAGACGGCACGCTCGATATCTGGCGCGACGATGTTCTGGCGGTGATTGCCGAGGCCAAGGTTGGGCCGCTAATCCTGATTGGCTCGTCGATGGGCGGATGGCTCATGTTGCTGGTGGCCGAGGCGCTGGGTGATCAGGTCACCGCGATGGTTGGCATCGCCGCCGCACCCGATTTCACGGATTGGGATTTCAATGACGCCGACCGTTCGACGATCGCGTCCGCTGGCCGTATCGAACGGCCAAGCGATTATGGCTATGACCCGATGGTGATTACGCACGGCTTTTGGCAGTCGGGGCAGGCCAATCGGCGGCTGACAGACGGGATCGCGATTGATTGCCCGGTTCGGTTGATCCACGGGCAGTGCGACCCCGATGTGCCCTGGAAAACATCACTGAGGCTCGCAAACGCGCTTCGTTCATCCGATGTGCAGGCCATTCTGATAAAGGATGGCGACCACCGGCTTTCGCGTGATCAGGATATTGCCCTGCTGATCGACACCGTCAGTAAGCTGGCCTGCTGAACTATTTCCGGAGCGTCCATGCTGAATTTTCTGCCCATCCTGCTGCAACTGGCCGCAGCGCAACCCTTACAGACGCTCGACGAAGTGCAGTTTGAGGAATGCCTGACGCTGGCCAGCAAAGATCCTGCGTCTGCGATCTCCAGCGCGAGCCTATGGGCGCAGCAAAATGGTGGCCATTTGGCGCGGGCCTGTCATGGCTTTGCGCTGGCGACCGATTTCAAATTTGACCTTGCAGTGCCAATCCTGACTGAGGCGGCGACGCTGGCGGAGGTAGAGGCTGACCCGCGGGCTGCGCGTTTCTGGGCGCAAGCGGGCAATGCAGCCATCGCCGCTGGACAGCCCGATGTTGCGGTGGATGCTCTGACCAAGGCGCTCGCTTCGAACACTCTCGACAACAATGAACGCGCCGACAGCGAAGTTGATCGTGCGCGGGCATTGGTCGCGTTGGGAAAAAACGCCGATGGTGAAGCCGCCTTGGCAACCGCGCGGCAGCTTGCGCCTGAAAATGGCGCGGCGTGGTTGCTGTCGGCGACCCTAGCGCGGCGGTTGAACAAATTGCCCGATGCACTGACCTTCATTCAAACGTCAGCCGCGCTGTTGCCTAGCGATCCGGCAGTGGCGTTGGAGGCAGGCAACATCGCGATTGCAGCAGGCGACGACAACACCGCGCGCAAGCAATGGGAACAGGCAATCGCGATTGCCCCCAATAGCCGGCAAGCCGTGACCGCTACGGCGCAACTCGCGGCTTTGGCAGCGGCGACGCCTGCGGCAACAACCGAGCCTCAGTCCAGATAATATTGGACGGTCGTGACCACGCGGACTTTCTTGAACGGAGAGTCCGATACGCCCCACCCGCCAGCACTGTCGCCATCACGTGCAGTGACTTCGAAATAGCCCTGGCTGGCCGATTTGATGCTGCCCACGTCCGTGCCGCTATCCTGCGCAAATTGCTCGGCGGATTTGCGCGCATCCTTTGTCGCGAGCGCGATCATTTCGGGTTTGATGCTGTTCAACTTGGTGAAGGTGTAGGCCATGCCTGATCCCTCCTCCAGCGCAACGCCCTCTTTAACGAGGTCGAACTGCCGCTTAACCGCCGCCTCCGCCCGTTTGATATCGGTCGTGCGCAGGCTCAGGCGCTGTTTCACAGTGTAGGTCGGAACGCCGTTCTCATTATATTGCGACACATTGGCGCCAGTAGGCTGAAGCGCGTCGGCGTCAAAGCCAAGCGTCCCGAAAAAGCTGCGGATTGCCTTTGTGTCATTGTCGATCTTGGCTTGCGCGGTTTGCAAGTCACCCGCCTTCGCCGAATATGCAATCGTCCAGGTCGCAAGGTCCGCGGTGACATCGCGCTCGGCAAGGCCACGCACGGTGACCGCCCGATCCGCCTGCTTCATGCGGACGAGGCCATCACCCATCAGATATCCACCGCCCACCAGACCAATTGCGAGCAATGCTGTGCCTGCAAGCCAGACACGGCCCTGATTACCGGTCAGTCTATTGAACCGGCCAGATGTGTTGTTACCGGAATCATCATTATCCATCATAATTTCCCGAAAATGTGACCTCGCGGCCCCTGTGCGCTACTTGCGCCGATGGCCGTCAAGGTTCATGAATAGCGGCAACCCCCGCATGGAGTTCACTGCGCCAGCTACGATGAACTGTGCATTAATGTAGATGAATGGAATGAATATGCCGACGACTTATCTCCATACGATGATCCGCGTCACTGACCCCGATGCGACGGTCGCTTTCTTCAAGCTGATCGGGCTGGAGGAAGTGCGCCGTTTCGATAATGAAGCTGGGCGCTTTTCGCTGATTTTTTTGGCTGCACCTGATCAGGCTGGCCTCGCCGAGGTGGAGCTGACGCATAATTGGCCGCCCGCAGATGGCAGCGCGCCTGAGGCTTATGACGGCGGGCGGAACTTTGGCCATCTGGCTTATCGCGTCGATGATATTTACGCGACGTGTCAGCGGTTGATGGATGCAGGGGTAACGATCAACCGCCCTCCGCGCGACGGGCATATGGCCTTTGTGCGGACGCCCGACGGTATTTCGATTGAGTTGCTGCAAGAGGGGCGGTTGGAGCCTGCGGAACCTTGGGCGAGCATGCCCAATGTCGGGGCGTGGTAAGCATGCTTGAGATCGTTCGTGTCCCCGTCCTGTCGGACAATTATGTCTGGCTGGTGCATGAGGCGCAATGTGGCGAGACGCTTGTGGTCGATCCCGCTGTCGCCGCGCCTGTTCTCGCCGCTGCGGAAGCGCGGGGGTGGAAGATAACGCAGATCTGGAACACGCATTGGCACCCTGACCATGTTGGCGGCAATGCGGAGATTAAGGCCGCGACCGGGTGCGTTATCACTGGGCCTGTGGGCGAAGCGGAGCGGATACCGACGCTGGATACGCATGTGCGCGGCGGGGACGTGGTCCAACTGGGCGCATTGCGCGCTGCCGTGATTGACGTGCCAGCGCATACCGCTGGGCATATCGCCTATCATTTCGAAAGCGAGAAGGCCGCCTTTGTCGGCGACACATTGTTCGCGATGGGCTGTGGTCGCTTGTTTGAAGGCACCGCGGCGCAGATGTTCGACAATATGCGCAAGCTTGAGGCCTTGGGCGACGATACCGCCATTTATTGCGCCCATGAATATACGCTCAGCAACGCGCGCTTTGCGGTAACGGTGGAGCCGGACAATGCCGATCTTGCCGCACGCTTTGCCAATGTGGTCGCTTTGCGCGAACGTGGCGAAGCGACCGTGCCGACGACGATTGCTTTGGAACGCGCCACCAACCCGTTCATGCGCGCCGCATCGGTGGAAGAACTGGCCGCGCGCAGGGCAGCCAAGGACGCCGCCTGAGCCTAATGAAAGTCGCGTGACTTGGGCAAAATCCGCACATCGCGCGGATGGCCGTGGCGCGGGTAAACGGGCTGGGCAAATTCGTCCGACCGGCTGAGCGGAACGTTGGCGTCATGCTCGTGCGACAGGCGTTCAAGCTCATGCGAGCGGTCGGTGATCGTTGACGCCATGAGGTGCACCACGCCCTCCTTGCTGCGCTGCACCTCGCCTTCGATCACCATCAACCGTGACGCCATGACGGCGCGGCGTTGGCGTTCGAACAGCCGCGACCACAGTAACGCATTGGTGACGCCAGTCTCATCCTCAATCGTGATGAAAATGGCATTGCCTTTGCCCGGTCGCTGCCGTGTCAGCACGACGCCCGCCGTCCTGACCCGCGTCCCATGCTTGGCCGCATCGGTCTGCGCGCAGGTCAATATGCCCTCGGCCGCAAAGATGTCGCGCAAGAACTCCATCGGGTGCCCCTTCAACGACATGCGAGTCATTTGATAATCGGCAGCGACATGTTCGCTGACCGGCATCATCGGCAAAGCAATTCCCGCCTCCTGCGCCAACTCACGCGCATCAGCGGCTGCAAACAAAGGCAGCTCATCAGTCGGCGTACGCCGCGCTTCCCACCCGGCCTCACGCCGGTCAAGGCCAAGCGAGCGCAACGCGTCGGCATCGGCAAGCAAATGCAACGCGCGGGGCGGTAACTTCGCCTTGCGTGCCAATTCCTCCAACGAGGCAAAAGGCCGCGCGGCCTCAATCGCCAGCGCCCAATCCTTGTGAAATCCGCTTATTTGCCGGTAGCCAAGCCGTAATGCGCCAGCCTCGATTCCATTATCCCAGGCACTGAAATTCACATCAATGGCGCGCACATCGACCTGATGATTCCGCGCATCCTGCACCAGCTGCGCTGGGGCGTAAAAGCCCATGGGTTGCGAATTGAGCAAGGCCGCAGTGAAAATCGCCGGATGATGGCATTTCAGCCATGACGATATGTAGACCAGATGGGCGAAGGCCTGCGCATGGCTTTCGGGAAAGCCATAGCTGCCAAAACCCTCAATCTGTTTGTAACAGCGCTCGGCAAAATCCTGCTGATATCCGCGCTGCACCATGCCGTTGATCATCTTGTCCTTATATTCCGGCATGGTGCCCGAATTGCGGAAGGTCGCCATCGCGCGGCGCAGGCCATTGGCCTCGTCAGGGGTAAACGCGGCGGCAACCATCGCCAGCTTCATCGCCTGTTCCTGAAACAGCGGCACGCCATAAGTGCGGTACAAGATATCGTGCAGCTCATTGGGGTCATGCGGCGGGGCGGGTGAGGGATATTCGACTTTCTCTTCGCCGTTTCGCCGCCGCAAATAGGGATGGACCATGTCGCCCTCAATCGGGCCGGGGCGGACAATCGCGATCTGGATGACGAGGTCGTAAAATTCCTTTGGCTTCAGGCGCGGCAGCATGTTGATTTGCGCGCGGCTTTCGACCTGAAAGGTGCCGATACTGTCGCCCTTTTGCAGCATGGCATAGACCGCCGGGTCTTCGGCCGGAACACTGTCCAAGGTGTAATCCCCGCCGCCTGTCTGCCGCAACATTTCGAAGCTTTTGCGAATGCAGGTGAGCATACCCAGCGCCAGGATATCGACCTTCAACAGGTTGAGCGCGTCGATATCGTCCTTGTCCCATTCGATGAAGGTCCGGTCCGCCATCGCGCCATTGTGGATGGGCACGGTCTCATCCAGCCGGTTTTCGGTGAGGACATAGCCGCCGACATGTTGCGACAAATGGCGCGGAAAATCCAACAATTGCCCTACAAAGGCATGCAACCGCGCGATTTGCGGATTGTCGGGGTCAAACCCTGCCTCAATCAAGCGCGCCTCGGGCAAGTCCCGCCCAAAGCTGCCCCAGACCGTGCCCGCCAGCCGCGCGGTGACATCTTCAGTCAGGCCAATCGCCTTGCCGACTTCGCGCACGGTGCTGCGCGGGCGATAATGGATGACTGTCGCGGCAATGCCTGCGCGGTGCCGTTTAAACCGGCGATAGACATATTGCATGACCTCCTCGCGCCGCTCATGTTCGAAATCGACGTCGATATCGGGTGGCTCATCGCGTTCTTCAGACAGAAAGCGGGAGAACAAAAGATTGTTGGAGACAGGGTCAACCGACGTGATGCCAAGCAGATAGCAAATCACGGAATTGGCGGCGGAGCCACGCCCTTGACACAAGATCGGCGGGTCTTGCGACCGCGCAAACTGGACGATGTCATGCACCGTCAGGAAATAGCAGGCGTAATTTTTCTGGCGCACCAACGTGAATTCTTCGTCCAGCGCGCGGACCCATTTGGGCGGCAGGCCATCAGGGTGCCGCCGGTTGGCTTCGCTGCGCACCAGATGTTCAAGCCAGTCCTGCGGCTCCCACCCGCTTGGTACAGGTTCATTGGGATATTCATATTTCAACTGGCTCAGGTCAAACGCGACTTGGTTCAGAAGCTTCTGGCTTTCCGCAATCGCTTCTGGCGCGCGCGCGAACAGCCGAGTCATTTCAGCAGGCGATTTGAGATAGCGTTCGGCGTTGACCTCCAGCCGGGTACCTGCCTGATCCACCGAAACGCCCAAGCGGATCGCGGTCAGCACATCATGCAGTGGCCGTGCGGCGCAATCGGCATAGAGCGCGTCATTGGCCGCGAGGATGGGCAAGCCGCACTGCTTGGCCAGCGCGCGCTGCTCCTCCAGTCTGCGCATGTCCTTGCCCCGTCCATGCATCGTGATGCCAAGCCAGACCCTGTCCGGTGCAAGCCTTTTCAGCCTGCGCAATATTTCGTCCAAACTACCGGGCGTATCTTCAACCAAACGCAATTTCTCGCCGCCATCGGCGTGGCTATATTCGACGGGCTTCTTATGCGGGTTGGTCTCTTCGGCGGTCGAGTGCGGCAATATGATCAGCAGCAAGTCCTCGAGATATCCCGCAAGATCATCGAAACGTAAAATGCAGCCACCCTTGTTGGAGCGCATATTCCCGACCGTCAGCAACCGCGTAAGCCGGCCCCAGCCTTTGCGGTTTTTGGGATAGGCGACAATGTCGGGCGTGCCATCGGCAAAGACCAAGCGGCTGCCTGTGACCAGCCGAAAGTTTGGCGGAAGCGCATTTGCAGCCTTGGCCTTTTTAACCGCGACCCAGGCGCGGACGACGCCAGCCACGCTGTTCCGGTCGGCAATACCAATGGCGCTCAGGCCAAGCGCGGCGGCCTGAAACACCATGTCGGCCGGGTGTGATGCACCGCGCAGGAAAGAGTAATTCGTCGCCGCGACCAATTCGGCATAGACGTGGCCTTGAGTCACGCGAATAGCCCGTGCAGATACCAGATCGGCGCATCGGTCTCGGAATATAAGCCATGGCGGAACAGCCAGAAACGCCGCCCTTCGCTATCCTCCACCCGGTAATAATCGCGCGTTGGCCCGCCTTTGCCGTGTTCATGCCCCGCCTTGCGCCGCCACCATTCGGCGGCGATACGTTCGGGGCCTTCATAGGCCACAATATGATGCAGGCTTTTGCGCCAACGAAATTGGCGCGGCGGGCCATCGGGGATGGATGCCAGCGCCTCCACCCGCTGCGGTGTTTCGAACAAGCGGAATGGCCGCATGGGCGGTTCGGCTTCGGTTTCTTGCGGCCATTCCTTTTGCGGCTGGCCCGATTGCGCGGCGCATTCGACCACGGCGCGTTCGGGAATGTGGCTGTTGCGTTCCACAAAATAGCGCACGCGGTTACTGCCCAACCGAACGCTTAGCCGGTCAATCAATGCCTCGGTTTGCGCGGACCTGTCGACCTTCGTCTCCAGCCCGGCCTGTGAGGGCAGTAGAATATCGGCGGTCGGTACCGTCAGTTGGATGAGGTCATAGCCAAAGCCGGGGTCAAGCGGGTCGGAAAGCGCGTCAATGCGTTCGCGGATCAACCGCATCAACAAGGCGGAGTCCCGCGTCGGCGCGCCTGTATCAACCGCCAGCCGTGCGACATGGCCATCGCTTCGAAACAGGCTGACCTCAAACCGGCGGCCACCCTGGCTGCGGTCA
>JAZKGS010000096.1:10723-19913 GCA_040385805.1 Pseudomonadota bacterium
CGGCGCAATGCCTGATGCACCTTTGCCCCTGCGTCCAATGCCTCGACGGGCAAGGCAGGAATCGCCGATTTGGCATAACGTGCCTTCGCCCGCGCACTGTCTGGCGTCGCGCCCAAGGCAATTTGGCCCGTAAGCCCGTGTCGCCGCAAGCGCCGCTTCAGGTCCTTGGCCAAGCGGACTTCATCATCATCAAAGCGATGGGTGCAGCCAGTGATATCGATCAACAGTCCCTGCGGCGGGTCAATCATGCACGCCGGGCTATAACGCTCGCACCCGTCCGCCACCCATCCAAGCAATTCAAGGTCTGCCGCCGGATCATGGTCGAACACCGCGAGATCAGGCACGCGCGCACGGGCATCGGCCAGAGCCATGCCCGCGCTTAAGCCAAGTGCCTGCGCCGCTGCATCGCAAGCCGCAAGCCGCATGGCCCCGCGCTGCTTTTCAACCATCGCAAAGGGCGTGTCAGGCGCGGAACCGTTGCTGCGGACCAGCCTCTGCGTCGGTAACAGTGGCAGAAAGACCGCCAGATAGCGGCGTGTCAAAAAAGCTTCGTGTTGCATGATCCCAGGTCACTCTTGCCTCAAATGGTGCGGCGCCACCGCGATGACGCAGAAGGCTGATGTCAAATGTCGGAAGGCCTGGCGCGTTGCCGGGCAAGGGCACGGATGGCGCAGAACATACGCGCCATCTTGTGCTGGCTGCGCTTGGCATTGGCACCGCATCGCCGCGCACCAACAACGCCAATACGCCGGTTTCCGCCGCAGCGAGTGCCAGACGCCGCGTCGATGTCAGGTCAACCAAGCGGGCATTGCCATGCGTCTCCAATATGACGGCGCTCGCCGCCTTTGACCGGATGGCATCGGCTGCCGCGCGCAGGGCATCGCGTAGGTCTGCTGTCTGGACCAGCAATATCCGCGAAGGATTGCCGCCCATGGCCGACAACCCCAGCGGGTATAACCGGCCGGATGTCTGGCGCTCTTTGTCTCCCGATATCCAGAATATGGCCGCATCGCTGTCCGGCAACCGCCATGCCAGCAACAACGCAAATGCCGCAGCGGCATGCGAGTCTGCCTTTGCCCCGCCGAAAAATTCATGCAGCCCGGCTTGCTTTATGCCGCCGCGCAATCGTTCATCGACTTGGGGCGCACCAATGGGCAGTAAGGGTTGCGACATGTCCGACTGATATTCCTTCCATGCTCCAGGCAAGGAAGGAAAAGCAGCCGTTGGTAGAATCGCCTTTATGTTCATGTTTTGTTCCATACTCCATTTTTCGGTAATGTGGAGTCAGCTTTTTTGGTCTGGAAATGGTTTATCACGCTATAGAGTGGCAACCGGAGGACGTATGAGCACAGATGTATCAGAAAGCAGCAGTGTTTGGCGGCATGCAAAGGCTAATCGCGCCCATCCTGTGGTAGACGCCGCGCCTTATTTCGAGATCATTCAAACTGCGATGATGAATGCCCGGCATCGCATCATGCTCATCGGTTGGGATTTCGACACCCGAATCGACTTAAGCCGGAGCCGCAGGAAAAAAGGCGACCCGCCAAAGCGCTTGGGTGACTTCATTCTTTGGCTCGCCGATCAGAAGCCCGGGCTCGAGATCAAACTGCTGAAATGGAATATCGGCGCGCTCAAGATGGTTGCACGTGGTTCCACCATGGTGGACGTCGCCAAATGGGCGATGCATCCGCAAATCCAGTTCAAGCTGGACAGCGCACATCCCATTGGTTGCAGCCACCACCAGAAAATTGTCGTCATCGACGACAAAATGGCGGCCTGTGGCGGCATCGACATGACTGCGGACCGTTGGGATACGCCGGAACATATCGATTATGATCCCAAGCGCAGACGCCCCAATGGCAAATTATACGGCCCGTGGCATGACATCACCATGCTTGTTGAAGGCGATGCTGCGGCCGCACTTGCGGAATTAAGCCGTGCGCGCTGGACGCTGGCGGGCGGAGACAAGCTTGAGCCGTGCCCCGTCGATGCCAAATCGCCTTGGCCGGAATTCCTGAAGGCCGAATTTGAATTTGTCGAAATGGGCATCGCTCGCACCCGCGCCGAATATAAGGATGTCGGGCCAATCCGCGAAATTGAGCATCTATTTCTGGAACAGATCGCCCGCGCCCGAAACTTCATTTATGCCGAAAACCAATATTTCGCGTCGCCCAAAATCGCCGATGCCATTGCCAAGCGCATGGCGGAGGAACACCCGCCCGAAATCATCATCGTAAATCCCCAAACTGCCGATGGCTGGTTGGAGCAAAAGGCCATGGACAGCGCGCGAGTCCAGTTGCTCCGCGCCATTGGCAAGCATGATAAAAAGGGCAAATTCTCGATCTATGTCCCGTATACCAAAATGGGCGAGCCGATTTATGTGCATGCCAAATTGATGATCGTGGATGACGAGATCCTGCGTATTGGCTCGGCCAATATGAACAACCGCTCGCTTGGCCTCGACAGCGAATGCGACATCTTCATCGATGCAAAACGCCCCGGCAATGAAAGCGCCGCGCTCGGAATTCGCATGATGCGCGCGACTTTGCTTGCGGAGCATTGCGGCTTATCGGTTGAAAAAGTGGCGCAATTGCTAGGCGGCGGCACGGCGATGCGGGAGATTATCGCAAACTCTTCCGGCAATGGCCGAACGCTCAATTTGCTCAAACTTGCAGAATTGACCGAGGCTGAGAAGGCCCTGGCCGAAAATGCGGCACTTGACCCCGCGAAACCCGACGAGATGTTTGAACCATTTTCCAGCCCGGGACTGTTCGCCCGGGCCAGAAAATTATACTCACCGGGATAAGCTTATTCCCAATAATAAGGCATGCGCTTGCGCGTTCCGGTGACCTCTTCGTTCAACGTGGCTGCGTCGTATAGACGGCCACCGATCATGACCTTTGCGACCTTGTCCGAATTGCGGATATCGACGCTCGGGTCTGCATCAAGGACGACAAGGTCGGCAAGTTTGCCCGCCGCGATTGAGCCGACATCCTTGTCATAACCAAGTGAACGCGCGGACTCGATGGTGCCAGCGGCGAGCGCCTCGATGGGGGACATGCCGCCACGAACGAAGGACCAAAGCTCCCAATGCGCGGCAATGCCAGCTTCCTGACCATGCGCACCGATCGCTACAGGAACGCCAAGCTTGGCAAGCTTATGTGCCTCACGCGCGCTGTTGTCGTCGACATAATCCTCTTCCGGCGCAATCTCGCGGCGGGCATTATTGGCCGCAAGCTCGGCTGGCGGATAATGCTTTGCCATCAACGGGTGACGGAACACATCAGTGTGTGACCGCCAATATGGGTCGCCAGCAGGGCCGCCATAAGTCACCACAAGCGTCGGCGTATAGCCAACCTTTGACTTGGAATAGAATTGCAGGACATCATCGTAGAAGATGTCGAGCGGAATATTATGTTCAAGCGTGGTATTGCCATCGGCGATCAGGTTCATGTCCATACCGAACAGCGAGCCACCTTCAGCAACTGAACGCATATTCTCCTGAAGCGCGGCGGCAACCACTTGCTGACGCTGTTCACGGCGCGGCTGGTTGTAGTTTTTGACGCTGTGCGCGCCTTGTGCCTTCAACCGCCGGACGTGCGCTAGTGCATCATCCAGGCCGTTGATTTCGGCATAGACGTCAGCGGCCTTGGCACCATAAACGATCTCGCCAGTCGAGAAGGAGCGTGGCCCAAGGAGCAGTCCAGCCCGCTGCATTTCCAGCGCCGGGAACACGGTTGCTGCGCTGCTCGAAGGGTCATGCCGCGTAGTAATGCCCATTGCGAGGTTGAGCATATTCACCCAGTTTTGCTGCGGCGTCATTTCGTCAACGCCATAGGGGCCATGGGCATGCGCATCGACAAGGCCCGGAATGATGGTCTTGCCAGTGACATCAACGGTCTTTGCACCAGCAGGAATGGCGAAGTCGCCCGCCTTGCCAACGGCCTTGATCCGGTCATTTTCGACCAGGATGACCGCATTGTCGATAATCCCGCCGCTCTTGTCCGCCATGGTGACAACGCGCGCGCCCGTGAAGGCAACGACGCCTGTTGGGCGGTCGGAGGTCACGGGCATGGAAAGCGAAAGGCCTTCCTTGGGCGGGGCGAACTTAACCGGCTTGGCGTCCTTGGCCAGCGGGCCATTGGGGTAGAAGGCATTGGTCTGCGCCGAGTAAAGCGTCGGCCCAATTGCCCAATGCAAGGCGTCGCCGTTGCGGCTCCAATGCATATAATCCGCGCCGCCATTGCTGACCTTCACCACGGGAAGCGCGCTGCCCGACGGCGAAGCGGTGACTTCCTGCGTGCCGGGCATTAACGGCATGACAAAAGCCTCGTAATTCTGGCGGAAGGCAAAGTTATTGCCGTCAGGCGCAACTTCGTAAATCGTCGTCAACTCGCCGCTCGCATGGCTGCGCTTGGCTTCACCGTTCATATCCACGCTGACAAGCAAGCGTTTGTTCGTGCCGGACTCGGTGTAGAATAAACGGTCATTGGATGCACCGAAATGCGGTGTGGTGCCAGCAGAGGTGACGCGGGTCGCTGCGCCGCCAGTTGCGGGCATCCGGTAGATGCCTGACTGGTCGGACCGCAATGGCGACGTAAGGCCGCCACCTTCCTGCTTTTCAAAGACGATTGTCTTGCCATCGGGCGAGAAACGCGGGCGGGCATAATGGCCAGGCTGCGCAGTTGCCTTTTTGGGCGTACCACCGCTCGCGTTGATCGTATGGATATGGCCAAGGCCCTTATCGGTCCAATTCACATAGGCGATGGTTTTGCCGTCGCGCGACCAAGTGGGATAGGCCTCCATGCCCATGTCCGACGAGGTCAGGCGGCGTGCGGTGCCACCTGATGCTGGCTTCAGCCATAATTTGCCCATGGTTTCGAACAACACTGTCCGGCCGTCTGGCGAGGTTACAGGGCTGCGCGGCATTTTGGTTTCGAAGCTTGTGGGTGCAACCTCAATTTGGGGAAGCGGCGGGTCAATCATGTCGCGCGTGTCCGCAATGCGGAACGGGATTTCGCTCGACGCGCCGCTTTGCCAATCGACCTTACGGATTTTACCGCCGGCCCAGAAATAGATATTCTTGCTGTCGGGCGACCAATCCATGTTCGGATAGACGCCAGTGACGGCCCAGGTTTCCTGCACATCCTGATCAAGTGCGTCGTAAATCTTGCGCTCTTCGCCCGTGCTGAGGTCCTTTACATATAGCTTCGATTGAGTGCGTTCGCGGCGGACAAAGGCAATTTTCTGGCCGTCTGGTGAAGGCGTTGGGCGTACCGAGCCGCCGACGCCAGCTACCGCGGTTTCGGTTTTGCCGGTTTCAATTTCATAGCTTTCGATATCGAAAATCTGGCCGTTGGAATCCTGCGCATATTGGAAAATTGCACCGGGCGTGATGTTGCGCGTGAAATAAATATGCTTGCCATCGGGCGCGAAGATTGGCTCGCCCAACTCCTTTTGATGCTGCTCATTCGGCCGCTTGACCAACAACACGCCAGCACCGCCGGAGACATGGTAAAGCCACACTTCGCCAGTTCCAAGTGAGCGGCCAGTGGTGAAATGCTTTTTGGCGGCGATGAAGCGGCCATCTGGGCTCCAGCTTGGCTGGTTGAGCAAACGGAAATCCTCTTTGCTCAGCTGCCGTTTGTCCGAGCCGTCGCGATTCATGATCCAGATATTGTCGCCGCCGCCACGGTCCGATGTAAAGGCAATGCGATTGCCGTCCGGCGAAAAGCGTGGTTGCGTTTCAAAGGGCAGGCCTTCGGCAATGCGCGTTGGCGTACCGCCCGTCACGGGCATCACATAGATATCCCCAAGCAGATCGAACGCGATCGTGCGGCCATCCGGGCTGACGTCAAGGTTCATCCATGAACCCTCATCGGTGTCGATGTTGATCTGGCGCACTGTCATACCCGGAGGCGCGGCGACATCCCATTTGGGCGCCTTGTCGTCAGCGGCCGCTGGTGCTTGGGCAAATGCCGACGCCGGCAGTATCGCCGCGCTCAGCAACAAGACGGATTTGATGTAATTTTTCATGTTTAGGCTCCCCTGCCATTTTCTGATGTCTCTCACGCTGTCATGCCTAGCGTCGGACTGCAAGCCTGTGTGGCCCGTTCGATAACCCGAACTCAGCGTTCGGCGAACGACACAAGGGATGTGGGGAGCGCGTCGGCGGCTGAACTCAGCCAACCGACGCATGCTAGAAAATCGAGCTATTGTTTAACGGACAGTAACAGTCACGGCGCGACGGTTTTGGGCCCAGGCTTGCTCGTCCGATCCCAATGCTGTTGGCCGTTCCTTGCCATAGCTAACCGTCTGGATACGGCTTGCATCGACACCGATCGAGACGAGATAGTTCTTCGCCGAGTTCGCACGGCGCTCACCCAAGGCAAGGTTATAGTCGCGCGTGCCGCGTTCATCGGCATGGCCTTCGACAATTGCGCGGGTGTTGGGATACTGGGCCAACCATTGCGCTTGACGCTGCAACACGGCCTGGTCTTCGACGTCAACGTTGAAACGGTCGGTATCAAACAAGATACGGTCACCAAACTGGCCAACTTGCTGCAGGAAATCTTCCTGGCTGCCCGGGACAATCTGGCCAGTGCCAGCATTCGGGTCAGTTGGCGTCTGGCCATAATCGGTGCCTTCGGCGGCTGGTGGCAAGACATCGACCTTTTTCTTGCCGCAGCCTGCGATAAGCGCGGTAGATGCCAGCAACAGGACCGCCATTTTGATCGTATGTGTTTTCATGATCTTCTCCTTTGACTTGGCCCGACATTAATTCGGGATCAACATGCAAGTAAACGTCGTTACGGCAATACAGGTCCCCATGCCGGGTCTGACCCATCCACTGGCGTTGGCAATCGGCGTTCGTTGGAACCCGTAAGGTCAACCTGCCAGATGCTTGTTTTACCACTTCCCTTGGCTGTGCGGAAGAACTGGATGACGCGGCCATTAGGGGCCCAGCTTGGAGCTTCGTCTTGCCAGCTATTGGTCAGTAGACGTTCGCCTGAACCATCGGGGCGCATTGTCCCGACGCGGAAATCTCCTGCGATGCGGGTAAATGCAATCAAGTCAGCGCGCGGGCTCCATTCAGGTGTCGCATAACGGCCTGAGCCAAAGCTGATCCGGCGCTGGTTGCTGCCATCGGCGTTCATGACATAGATTTGCTGGCTGCCCGAACGGTCGCTTTCAAATACAATCTGGCGGCCATCGGGGGAGAAGCTGCCGCCAACATCAATGCCGGGCGAGCTGGTGAGCTTGACGGGCGAGCCGCTGCCAGTCGCCGAAATCTTATAGACGTCGGTGTTGCCGGAGACTGCCATGGAATATAAAATAGTCTGGCCATCGGGCGACCAACGCGGCGCAAAAGTAGGATTTGACGACTGGGTGATCAGGCGCTGACGTCCCGCATCAATGTCATAGACATAAATTCGCGGGTTGCCGTCGACATAGGACAGATAGAGGATCGATTTATAATTGGGCGAGAAACGCGGCGTCAGCGCGGTTGATTGGCCATTGGTGATGAAGCGATGATTTGCGCCATCGGAATCCATGATCGCAAGGCGCTTGATCCGCTTATTCTTTGGCCCGGTTTCGGCGATATATGCGATGCGGCTGTCGAAAAAGGGTAGCTCGCCCGTTAGCCGTGAATAGATCGCATCGGCGCATTTATGTGCAGCCCTGCGCCATTCGCGCGGCGGTACGTTAAAGCCAAGCCGTGTGGTTTCATTGCCAAAACCGACATCATAAAGGTAGCAGCCAACGGTCAGATTGCCATCACCGCCGACGCGGACGAAGCCCTGCACCAGTTGTTCGACGGGTCGCGCTTTCCAATAATCGAATTGCGGCGACGTGACTTCCGACAGACTGATCGCGCGCAAACCGTTCGGTCCCTGCGTTTCGAACACACCCGATGCGCGCAAGTCCGACGAAATCACTTCGGCAATTTGCCGGCCAAGCGCAACGCTGTTGCCGGCTGGCGTGTCGGCAGGCGCTGGTGCGACCAAAGCGGGGACCGCGATAGAACGGGTCTTTGAGGTATCAAATTCTACTAACTCCGGTTCATCCGATGCGGGTGCCGGTGGAGGCGGGGTTTGCGCAATGGCAGCTTGCGCGCCCAAGAATAACAGCAGGAAAGACGCCAGTTTCCGATGGAGTGCGAAGAGTGACATGTTTTTCATTCCTTTATCCCGTTGCGCGCAGACGAAGCGCATGGGTTTTCCAAACGTCATGATATTCGGGATCAAGCCCGTCATATGGCGATGCTGCGCGCACCGCCTGTAAGATGCAATCTTTGAGCGGTCCTGCCTGCGGCTGGTTGCTGTCGTTAAGTCCAATTTGCTTGTCGAAACGCACTGATGTGAGCTTGCCTGATGGTTCAAGGCTGAGCGTCACAAACGTCTCGATCTTGTTGATGTCGACACCTGACGGCGCGCACGCGCGCACACGGCTGCGAATTTGGCCAGCGATGCTGACACCAACCGAGCGGCGCACTTCGGTCGCGGTCTTGGCGGCTGGTGTGCCAACGGCTTTGCCAGCGCCCGGGGCCTTGCCGATATTATTGATACTGTCCTCGAAACTGCGGCTCAGGCCGCCGGGCTTGGCAGGTGTGGTACCCTTGCCCGTGGCTGTCGCGGCCTTAGTGGTCTTGGGTGTGACCGCAGCGGTCTTTACAGGGCGCGGCGCGGCCTTGGCGGGTGGCTGCTTTACAGGCTCTTTCTTCACCGCAACCTTCGCAACGGGGGGAGCGGTTTCAGGCTTGGGCACTGGCCTGGCTTGCGGCTTCTCAACCGGCTTTTCGATCTGCATTACGGGCGCTGGCGCAGGCGGTGGTTCTGCGGGTGCGGTTTCGCCCGGCGCTGGCGGCGCGGACTCCTCCTGAATGGCATCAGGCGCGGTCGATACTTCAGCGATTTCCCCCACGAGCGATACGGAAATAGACTCTTGCTTCGGCGTGGCCTCAGTTGACGCCATCATTCCAAGCGCAAATGCGCCAAGCAAAACAACATGGCCGCCAAGTGCAGCGCCAAGTCCCAGTTTCTCCGCCCTATCCATTGCCATCTTGTTAGTTTTCGCTTGATGAACCTGTGGTGACCAAGCTCACGCTGTTAAGGCCAGCGCGGTTCAATTCGCCCATCACGCGCATCATCTGGCCATAGCTGATCGCCGTGTCGCCGCGCAGCATGAT
>JAZKGS010000097.1:0-7939 GCA_040385805.1 Pseudomonadota bacterium
ATGAGCCGGATCTATTATGAAGGCAAATTCTACAGCTACCCGCTGCGCGCGTTTGAGGCGCTTTTCAATTTGGGCATCATCCGGTCGACCTTGTGCATGGCAAGTTATGTAAAGGCCAAGGCATTCCCGAACAAAAATGTCCGCAGTTTTCAGGACTGGACGGTTAATCAATTCGGCCACAAACTGTTTTCGATCTTTTTCAAAACCTACACCGAAAAAGTATGGGGCATGCCGTGCGACGAAATGTCCGCCGATTGGGCAGCGCAGCGGATCAAGGGGTTAAGCCTTGGCGCGGCAGTGCTCGATGGGCTGAAGCGGTCATTGGGGCTGAACAAGAAGCCCAATGACGGCATGGAAACCAAAACATTGCTTGAGACCTTCCGCTATCCGCGGCTTGGCCCTGGCATGATGTGGGATGCCGCGCGCGATTTTGTCGTTGCCAAGGGCAACATAGTCTTGATGGGCCATAGCTTTAAACAATTGGCGCAGGATGCCGAGGGCAACTGGCGCATGTCGGCAAGCCGCGCCGACGGCAGCGAAGCGGTCATCACCGCCAAGCATGTCATCAGTTCAGCGCCAATGCGCGAATTGTCGGCGCGTATTCACCCATTGCCGCAAACATCGTTGCAGGCGAATAATCTGCGCTATCGTGACTTCCTGACTGTAGCGCTGATGATCCGCTCGGATGATCTGTTCCCAGACAACTGGATATATATTCACGACAGCAAGGTGCAGGTTGGCCGCGTCCAAAACTTCCGCAGCTGGTCGCCCGAAATGGTGCCTGATCCAGCGATTGCCTGCGTCGGCCTTGAATATTTCTGTTTCGAAAATGATGGCTTATGGTCATCAAGCGATGCGGACCTGATTGAACTGGCGAAGAAAGAAATGGCCATTCTTGGCCTGTGCAAGGCCGAGGATGTCGTCGGCGGTGCCGTCGTGCGTCAGGAAAAGGCATACCCAGTCTACGACGATGATTATGCGGCAAATGTTGAGGCCATGCGCGCCGAGCTTGAGATGCGTTATCCAACGCTCCACATGGTCGGCCGCAATGGGATGCACCGTTACAATAATCAGGATCATGCGATGATGACCGCGATGTTGACGGTTGAAAATATCGTCGCTGGTGCGCGCGTCTATAACATCTGGAACGTCAACGAAGATGCCGAATATCATGAGGCGGGCGATGAGGGTGTGCAGCAAGTAATTGCAGCGAAGGTAAGCGAGGATCAAGCCGCTGCGCTGACGTCCGAGCGTGATGTGCCCAAGCGGATTGCCGCGGGCCTGCCACAAGCCGACACCGACGATATTAGCAAAGCGGCGTAACCAGCAGCGTCGGGGGCGGTCAAATGATCAAATTCGCCAATAGGCTTCGAGGCAATCTGTTCCTGCGCTATGTCGCGGTCAGCGTTGGTGCGCTGGCAACCGATATGGGCGTATTCCTCGCTCTGCTGGAGGCTGGCTTACCCAGCGTGGCGGCGTCAGCCATTGGCTATTCAGTCGGCATATTGGCGCATTGGATATTATCCAGCCGCAAGGTGTTTCACGACCGGGTTTCCAACAAAGGTACGACAGCACGCACGCAGCAAAAGGCAATGTTCTTGGCCTCGGCCTTGCTGGGCCTGTTGATGACAGTCCTTATAGTTGGCGCAGGCACGGCATTGGGCATGGACCCACGGCTTGCTAAAATGGTCGCGATTGTCATCTCATTCCTGTTCACTTACGCGTTACGCAATATCGTGATTTTTCGGCAAGCGCCGACGGCTTAATTGTGCAAAATGTTGCTGAACGCTATTTTTTAAGGCTGATTTTCGGCCTCTGGCTGCTCGCCGCATTGGCAATTGCATCCTTGTCACAAGATGCCATCGCAGCTTGGAAAGTAGGCGACCCTGATGACCAGATGCGCTTGCTTCAGGTGCGCGACTGGGTCGCCGGGCAAAGCTGGTGGGATATTACCCAATATCGTATGAATGCGCCTCAGGGCGGCGACATGCACTGGTCGCGCCTGGTGGATGTTCCGCTTGGTATCTTGATTATAATGCTGCGACCGCTGCTGGGGCAGGGCATGGCCGAGCAAGCAGCGGCCAGCATATTGCCGCTCCTGACTTTGGCAGCAGCGTTATTTTTGTATGCCTTGGGCGCGCGGCGTCTTTTTGGCGCGTGGGTCGCCCTTGTGGCAAGCGCGCTTATCCTGACAATCATGCCTTTCACAACGCAGATGATGCCAATGCGGATTGACCATCATGGGTGGCAGCTCGTGTGCTTTGCAACTGCTTTATGGGCGTTGTTTGACCGGCATGGCAGTGCATGGTCGGCGCTTGTCTTGGGCCTGTCTTGTGCGCTGTGGATTGAAATATCGGTCGAAGGCCTGCCGTTTGCGGCAATATTTTTGGGCGTATCGGCGCTTGGCTGGATATTCCCTACCTTAAGGCCAGTGCCCGCACGCAATTCTCAATTCCCCGTCGCTGTAACCTCTACGGCGCTCGGCGCATTCTTGTTTTACAGCGCAACGGAAAGTTGGTTTGAGCCAAATCATTGTGACGCCTTGTCGCCGGTGCATGTTGCTGCCTTGGGCGCAATAACGGCCGTGATTGTCGCCGGTAATATGATGGCCAGAAAGTGGCCGGCCTGCCAGTCTGTGAACGCGCGCTTGGGCCTGTGCGCCATAGCAGGGGCAATCGGTCTCGGCATGCTCATGGCCATTGCGCCAGCCTGCGCCGGGGACGCCTTTGCAAGTCTCGATCCGCTGGTCCGGGCTTATTGGTTCGACCGCACACCCGAAGGCTTGCCCTTATGGGCGTTGTCGACGGACCTGGTCGTGCTACCCCTTGCGTATGTAGGGGCCGGGTGCATCGCGCTTATCGGCATGTCGTTTTATAATAAACGCTTGCCTGCGCCCGACATGATACGCCTTATTCTGCTGTTTTTTGGCACTATCGTGGTTGGCGCATTTGTAAGTCGCACAATGGTGTATGCCATGATAACCGCCAACCTGTTCTTGGCGACTTTACTGGTCGAAACATTCATGGCGGCTGACAAACGCAAAACCATGTTGGGCCGGATGGGCCTTCGTGTCACGGCCATGTTATTGGCCATGCCAAGCCTTTGGGTGCCGATCGTCATTAGCAAAGCCGCTGCGAAAGAAGCAAAGGCGGGCCCAGCATCCCCCATATTTGGCGAGGACTTTGTGGCAAAGGTGCGGGCGTGCCAGAAATCATCCGCCGCGATCTCTTTGGATCAACTGCCGAAGTCCAATGTCATGGCGGGGCTAGATTCCAATCCGGCGATTTTGCAATTTACGCACCATGATGTGGTAGCTTCTGGCCACCACCGTAACCAGGTCGCGATGGCGGACGTGATCCGGACGTTCACAGCCACACCAAATCAGGCCGCGCGCATTATCGATAAACGCGACATCGACTTTGTGGTGGTCTGCGATGGCAGTTACGAATTGGCGGCATACGCCCAACAAGCGCCCGATGGGATGCTGGCGCAGCTGCGCGCGGGCAATGTGCCTGATTGGCTCGAACGCAAACCTGACATCGGGCCGTTCCAGATTTTTGAGGTCGACCGGACATTATTGGCCGCGGAAACCCAGCCATCATGAGCGCGCGAATTTCCCGGCACTGGATCATATCAGGCATATGGCTTTTGCTGTCGGTTGCCTTGATCATCAACAGTTGGGCAAATATACGTTCCGGTGTTGGCTGGGACCCCGATGATCAATTGCGGTTCGTCCAATTGCGCGATTTTCTGAATGGGCAAGGCTGGTTTGATAATCGGCAATACCGGCTCAACCCGCCTGAGGGTGCGCCGATGCATTGGTCGCGGCTGATAGAGCTGCCGCTGGCGGCTGTCGTCCGTTTGTGCGCGCCATTCTTTGGGCAAGGCAACGCAGAAAACATTGCGGGCACGGTCGTGCCCCTGTTACTTTTCGGTGGCATTATCTTTTTGCTCTCGCGCGTTTCCGCTTATGTTGACGGGCAAGCGGCTGGCATTGCTGCGGCCGTCATTGCTGCCATGTCCGCGCCTTTGGTGATGCAGTTGCGGCCCATGCGGATTGATCATCATGGCTGGCAAATCGCAATGGCCGTTCTGGCGCTTGCATCGATCTTCCACAGCAACGCGCGCACATCCGGTCTGGTGCTCGGGGCGGCACTTGCCGTCTGGCTGCATATTTCGTTGGAAGGCGCGCCAATGTCGGTGGCGTTTTTCCTTTTTCTGGGATGGCAATGGTTCACACGTTCGGAAGCGGCAGCGCGGCTGTTTTGGACAATTGTTGCATTTGCGTTGTCCTCATTAGGGCTGTTCCTTAGTACGCAAGCCCAGGGGCTTGGCGCTGGCATTTACTGCGACACCGTATCTCCACCGCATATCTGGGCGATATTGATGGCAGCCACAATCATGCTGCCCGGCCTTAACTGGGCGCCACGCCAAGCAGCTGTTCGGGCGTTGATCATGCTTTCGGCCGGTGGTGCAGCCATTCTCGTGGTCGCGTTGCGCGCGCCCGAATGCCTCACTGGTGCATTCGGCACGCTCGACCCGTTGGTTCACGAATACTGGTATATCTATGTGATGGAAGGGATGCCCATCTGGCATCAACAGGTTCGCGCGGCAGCAGTCCTCTTGGCTGGCCCAGTCATCGGTCTTGCGAGTTGCGTATTTTTGGCGCGCAAAGCGACGGGGCAGGATCGCGCCAACATCGTTATCTTGGCCTTCTTCACTTCCTATGCGCTGATATTGTCATTGCTGGTCTTCCGGACGGTATCGGTTGCATCGGCCTATGCGGTCGTGCCTGCGGCGGTGATGATAGCGCACATATTTGCACGCTATCGCAATGAAAGCGTCCCGTTACGCCGCGTCGGGTGTGTTGCGGCCATTTTGCTATTGGCGGTGCCGGGTTCTTGGGTGAGTTCGCTAATACATTTTTTGCCTGCCAAACCGGCGTCGCAAGCCGCACAGGCCGGAAAAAACTCTGCGGCCTGCGCATCCGCTTCGTCTGTTGCGGCGCTGGGTGCATTGCCAAAGGGCCAGTTTCTCGCACCCTTCGATATGGCACCCATGATCCTTTCGCATACACCGCACAGCGTTCTGGCCAGCAGCCACCATCGCAACGAGCCGGCGATGCACGACCATATCCAGATTTTCCGCTCGCCACCAGACGCTGCGCAACTATTGCTCAAAGCCCGGGGCATCAACTATGTCGCGGTCTGTGCAAATGAGGAGGAACTGGCCAATTATGCGCAAAAAGATCCCGACGGACTTTGGGCACAAATGGCGAAGGGCAAGGTCCCGGATTGGTTCGCGCCGTTGCCCGCCATGGGCAAGAGCATCAAAGTCTGGCGCGTGCGTTAAAGATGCATGAAGTCGCGGTCGAAGCTTTTGAGATGTGCGCCGCCGTCAACGAAAATGACCTGACCTGTTACGTCCTGCGC
This sequence comes from Pseudomonadota bacterium, assembly GCA_040385805.1. GTDB lineage: Bacteria > Pseudomonadota > Alphaproteobacteria > Sphingomonadales > Sphingomonadaceae > Sphingorhabdus_B. The sequence continues at coordinate 5,433 of JAZKGS010000097.1, forward strand.
CTGCGCGAGATAGACGACCGCGTCCGCTACGGCAGATGGCGACGGTAAGTTGCCCAGCGGCATCATCTCGGCCAGCCGCGCTTCCTGCTCCGGCGTGTAGTCGTCGGTGGAAATGACAAGACCGGGGGCGACGCCATTGTAACGTGCACGGCCAGCGAAGGATGCCGCCATGGACCGAACGGATGCGGCAAGCGCTTGCTTCGAAAGCGTATAACTCATCTGGTCGCGATGCGGGTTGATTACGCGTTGGTCGAGGATGTTGACGATGGCGGGACGGGCGTCCGGGCCAGCGGTTTGGACTAAGGCCTGCGCGAGCAGCAAGGGCGAAAACAGGTTCAACCGGAAATGCGCCTCCAGCGTTTCCAGCGTCATGGCCTCCCAATCATCCTGCCCGAACATCGCTGCGTTGTTCACCAGCAAATCTGGTGTCCGGCCAAAATGCGATGCTACCGTGCTGATGAGGTCAGCGGGGTTGCCAGTGCTGAGGTCAAAGGTGAAAGCGTGCCATTCGCTCTGATGCTGATCTAATGCTGTCGCCAGAGCAGCCTCCGGCGCCGAATCCATATGACTTACTAACGCAAGCGCGTAACCAGCACCTGCCAGTTTCGCCGCAATCTCCGCGCCCAGCCTGCGCTTGCCACCTGTAACAATTGCAAGCGGCTTTGCTGTCACTTGCGGCTCCGTGTCATGGTGATGCCAATGGCTTCATTGTCTTCGGCAATCGCCAATTTCACGATTTTAACAACGATGTTGCTGATCCGTGGGTCGTCGGCGAACAGATTGTCGATGATGTGATCGGCAACGGCCTCAATCAACGTGAAGTGCACCCCTTCCGGCAATTTCGTCGCCGCTTCTTTCAGCGTCATATAATTTTTCGACGCTGACAAAGGAGAGTCGGGCGCGTAATGCGGGGCCATGTCCAGCGTCGCGCTGATCGAAATGCGCAAAGGCTGGGGCAAATGCGTTTCCTGGCTGTAAATGCCGGTGAGGACATTGACGACAAGGTCGTGCACTTCAAGAATTAGACTGTCGTTCATATTACTCCCTAACGTGACCAGCGGGCGAAAATGGCTGTGGGCAAAAGCATACCCCGGCCCTGTTCGCGCACCGCCAGTTCGCCGAATTCAACCTTGCCGCCAAGGTCCGCAAAATGCGATTCCAAAAGCCCGCCCAATGCGAGCGCGGACATGCGCACGGCATAGACGGTCAAAAACAAAAACTTCGAATTTTCATCAAGCAGTTTGCGGCAATTGGCGATGAGTTCGGGCAAGTCTTCCTCAAGCCGCCATACTTCGCCTTCAGGGCCGCGGCCATATTTGGGCGGGTCCAGCAATATGCCGTCATATCGCTTTTCGCGGCGGACTTCGCGCGCGACAAATTTGGCGGCGTCATCAACGATCCAGCGAATGGGGCGGTCCGCCATGCCCGACATCTCGGCGTTGGCACGCGCTTGTCCGACGGATTTCTTTGACGCATCGACATGCACCATTTGCGCGCCTGCAGCAGACAGAGCGAGGGTGCCAACACCGGTATAGCCAAACAGGTTCATCGCGACAGGGTCAGCAACGCCCGCTAACTGCCCGCGCATCCAGCGCCACACAGGGTCCATATCCGGGAAGAAGCCCAAATGGCGAAATGGCGTGCAGGATGCGGTGAAATGCACTTCGTCATTCCATGACAATGGCCATCCGTCCATCGGCACTGGTTTGTTGTTATACCAGCGACCGCCGCCATCATCGTCGGATCCAGGAACGAACTCGGCGTCGGCTGGCCATTCGTCCAAGGCAGGCGCCCACATGGCTTGCGGTTCAGGCCGGATGAAACGGCGGTCGCCATAGGATTCATATTTGCGCCCATGGCCTGAATCGATCAGCGTGTAATCGCTGCGCGGTTCGCTGATGAGGGTGACGAAATCCTGTTCCATGATCAGCGGATGGCGCGCGCCAGCACATAATCGCGCACGGCATCATATTCGCCGGGCAACACGTCAAAGCGTTCTTCGCGGTCAAACAATTGCGATACGCGCGCGGGCAATGCCGGACGCACACCCGTCGCAGCTTCAACAGCATCTGGGAATTTCGCGGGATGCGCAGTCGCCAATGTTACAACAGGCACATCGGAACGGATACCAGCATTGCGTGCGGCATGCAGCGCGATGGCGGTGTGCGGGTCGATAATTTGGTCCGTGGCACCATAAGCCCAGCGCATGGCGGCGGACATTTGTTCGGCGTCAGTCCGCGCGCTGCTTAGCAATTTTGCCTTTTTGCGCATGTCGGGGGAAAGCACCATTTTGCCCATTTGTTCGAACCATTTCATCCGCGCGCCCGTCGTGGAGCCATCGCGGCCCTCCAGATCGAACAGCAAGCGTTCGAAATTGCTCGATACCTGAATATCCATCGATGGTGATGCCGTGGGCGTGACACCAAGCACCGAATAGTCACCCTTTGACAAGGCGCGGTGCAAGATGTCGTTGATGTTGGTGGCAACGATCAGCCGCTCAATTGGCA
>JAZKGS010000097.1:8039-11473 GCA_040385805.1 Pseudomonadota bacterium
TCCTTGAATGCCAAGGTTGGACCGTGGAACAGCTCAAGCAACCAATGCTGACCATCCAGCTGCACCAGCGGCGTCACCGCACTATGCGCGAAGGAGCCATAAGCCGTCGCGCACAGGCCCTTAAGCTCCGCCTCATCCAATACGCCCGCAGTAAACGGTGCCATCACGCGCGCGGCGAGATCAACATAAGAAAGCCCGCGCATCGCGGCGATCTCGTCCGTTGAAAATTGCGGCCAATGCCGGGGGACATACAACCCCCCGTCGCTTGCCAAGCCTGTCAGCGTGACACCTGCAAAATCAAGCGCGTTCGCGTTGCCGCGTGTGCTGATATATTCTGTTCCGTTAATCGCCATAGCGGGCACGCGGTTAACCGCCGCGCCGCATTTACGCAAGATTATTGCAAATCAGCGCGGACAAATTCGGCACATCTTTCGCCAATCATGATGCTGGGCGCATTTGTGTTCCCGGAAACAAGCCGCGGCATGATGCTGGCGTCGGCCACATACAGCCCTTCTATGCCCCGATATTTCAGCCGCTGGTCAACAACATCGCTGTCATTTGGTCCCATGCGGCATGTACCAACGGGGTGGTAGACGGTGTCGGCGCGGCTACGGATCAGATCGTCCAACGCTGCGTCATCGTTGATATCCACCGGATGCCGGTTCTTGCCATTATAGGCGGCAAGCGCGGGTGCTTCAAAAATTCGGTGCATTGCGCGTACGCCGCTGCGCAAGGTCGCCATGTCGCGGTCGTCGCTCAGGAATGCCGGGTCAATCACAGGGGCGACGCTGGCGTCGGACGAAGCCAAACGCACAGTGCCACGGCTTTCGGGCCGCAAGACGCAGGCGTGGCAGCTAAAGCCGTGGCCCTTCACCTTGGAACGGCCGTGATCTTCAAGCATGGCGGGTACGAAATGATATTGGATGTCAGGCGCTGGCAAGCTTGCGTCCGAACGCCAGAATCCCCCGGCTTCGGCAAAGCAAGTTGTCATCACGCCAGTGCGCTTGCGGCGATGTTCGAAAATCGCTTTGATCATCTTGCCGGTGCCAGCCAGCGAATCACCGAAGAAATCATCCTTGGATTGGGTTTCGAAACTCGAGACATAATCGATATGGTCTTGCAGGTCGGACCCGATGGCGGCCTTGTCATGGACAACGTCCACGCCAACGCTGCGCAAATGTTCGGCTGGTCCCATGCCGGACATCATCAGGATTTGCGGCGACCCAAAGGCGCCTGCGGACAATATGACTGCTCCGCGCGCCTTGATCGTGCGGCGCTTGCGGCCTTGACGAATGACCACGCCCGTTGCGCGGCCATTTTCGACGATGATCTTTTCAGTCAGCGCGCCAGTCAGAACCTCCATCCGGTCGCGCGCGGGCTCGACATATGCGCGCGCTGCGGTCCAGCGTTCACCGCCCTTTTGCGTGACTTGATATAGGCCGAAGCCGTCCTGCGTCGCGCCGTTAAAGTCTGCGTTCACCGGCAATTGCAGCTCGGCAGCGGCTTCAATGAAGGCAAGGCTGCCCGCTTGTGGCCAGCGCTGGTCCATGACCGAAAGCGGCCCGCCCGAGCCATGAAAGGCATCAGCGCCGCGCTCATTATCTTCGCAGCGTTTGAAATATGGCAGCACATCGTCGTAGGACCAGCCCTTGCAACCCAAGGCAGCCCAATTGTCATAATCATATTTGTGACCACGAATGTAGACCATGGCGTTGATCGCGCTTGACCCGCCAAGCCCCTTGCCACGTGGTTGATAGCCTGTGCGGCCATTCAGTCCCTTTTGCGGGACGGTTTCATATTTGTAATTGGACGAATTACGGATGAACGGCATGAAACCGGGGGTCTTGATCAACATATTGTTGTTGGTGCCGCCAGCCTCGACCAGGCAGACTTTGTATTTGCCGCCATCGGAAAGCCGTCCGGCCGCGGCGCTGCCTGCTGAACCGCCGCCGATAACAATGATGTCGAATTCGTCCATGTCGCCTGCTCCCTCTTGCTGAAGAGGTTTAAGCGGGCGATTAATTACTGGCAAGGGTGTAAATAGGCTAGGCGTTCGCGGCGGGGTCCGCCTTGGCCTGCTGGCTTTTCAGCCATTGCGCGCGAATGGTGTCCGACGTGTCCCTGCTGCCATCGTGGCTCCAACCCGGCGGGCGCCACATGTATGAGAATTTATGCCGCCATGGGGCGGACTTCACATCCTGCGCAATGCCCACCCATTCGTGAAACACGCTCCACAACAGGTTGAACGTGCCCAGTTGTTTCACGATGCCATAGCGGATTTTTTCGCCGTCCACTTCCTCCGTGAAGGTCCCGAACATGCGGTCCCAGATGATAAAGGTACCGGCGTAGTTGCGGTCGAGATAGCGCGGGTTGGTCGCATGGTGGACGCGGTGATGGCTTGGTGTGTTCATGATATATTCGACCCAGCGCGGGAATTTCCCAATGGTTTCCGTGTGAATCCAGAACTGATAGATCAGGTTCAGCGCGCCGACAAACAAGAGCATCGCCGGATGGAAGCCCAAAAATGCCAAGGGTATGCGGAAGATGAAGCCAAGCGCAATAAAGCCCGTCCATGTCTGGCGCAGCGCAGTCGATAGATTATAATGCTGGCTGCTGTGGTGGTTCACATGGCTCGCCCAAAACCAGCGCACGCGGTGCCCAGAACGGTGCGCCCAATAATAAGCGAGATCATCGAGCACAAAGCATAAGGGCCATGCCCACCACACCCAGCCAATGTCGAACAGGCGATGCTCGTAAATCCACATGGCAAGGCTGAACACCAAAGCCCCCGTCAGTGCGCCTGCAACGGTGCTGCCAGTGCCCAACGCGAGCGAAGTCAGCGTGTCGCGTGGTTCATATTTCTCCGGCGCGCGCCGCCGGGCCCAGAGCATTTCGGCAACGATCAGGATGATGAATGCCGGAATGGCGTAGTCCACTGGGCTGAACAGTTCAGGCATGCGTGCGTCCCCTGTTCAAATGGCGTAAGCCTGCCGCCCAATGCGATGCTTGCGCACCCAGATTAAGCGTCACTGACCCAAAGGTCTTCTCGCCTGTGCCCACCGTGAGGAAATTCTGGTCAAGGCGAGCTTCATTATGGTGATCAAGCAGCCGCCCTGCCCATTGCACGCCATGGCGGCGCACCAAAAGGTGGCGACCATCCGCATCTCGCATCAGCGCGGCGATTCCGGCCTTGTCTATGCCGATATCCACCGGATCAAACCCACATAAAGCCTCATTGGCAATCTCGCGCGCTTGTTCTTCATTGCGGATGCGGACATCGCCGCCGAGTTTCCAGAAACGCGCAAGCCAGGCGATAAACAAGATAGCGGCAATTGAGCCAGCCAGTTTCAGCAGTTCTGCCGTCACGAGGCCCGCCCGCGCAGAATGTCCATCATCGCGGTGACGGGCGTTAGATCATAACCTGCGTCTGCTGC
>JAZKGS010000097.1:11573-16341 GCA_040385805.1 Pseudomonadota bacterium
TCAGGACGGTTGTTGATGATCAGCGTGACGCCAGCTTGCGCTGCGTCCATGACATCGCCGACATCGATCTGCGGGGCGACAAAGATGCGGTCTGTGAGTTGGCGGAACATCGGCAAATCCTGTTATAAAGTCACCACCACCGGCGACATAAAACATGCCATATTTTAATCCGCAATTGATAACAAGGAAGGACAATGCGCCAAGGCTCTTGTGTCCTAGAATTCTGCAATTACCGCCAGAAATTCCTCGCCATAGGCCTCCAATTTGCGCGCCCCAACACCGCTAATCCGGCCCAAGGCGCGGATATCGGCTGGCCGCGTCAGCGCCATTTCGCGCAACGTTGCATCATGGAAAATGACATAAGGCGGCACGCCAACATTTTCGGCCAGCGCGCGGCGTTTGGCCCGCAATGCTTCAAATAACGGATTACCAATGGGATTATCGGGACGCCCTGCGCGGCGTTGGTTGCCGGGCTTGACCACAGCGATTTCAATCTTCTGATCGCCGCGCATGATCGCGCGTGCGTCACCAGCCAGTTTCAGGCCGCCATGTTCGTTTGCGACCAACGCACCGCGCGCCTGCAAGGCACGGGACAAGGGCTTAAGCATTGCCGCCTCTGACCGGCCTACAATACCGAACACCGAAAGCTGGTCATGCCCGAATTGTGTGATCCGGTCGTCTCCGTTGCCCAACAAGACTTTTTCCAGATGCCCCATGCCGAACCTCTGTCCCGTCCGAAAGGCGGCAGACAGCAGTTTGCGCGAAAGCTCCGTCGCGTCGTGGACATCCGGCGCGTTCAGGCAATTGTCGCAATTGCCGCAGGATTCCGGCGGGCTTTCGCCGAAATGCCGAAGCAGCACTGCGCGGCGACAGCCGGGGGTTTCGACCAAATGCGATAAGGCTGCGACACGCGCTAATTCCGCCTCGCGGCGTTCGGGCGGCAATTCGCTTAAGCGTCCGCGCGCGCGGGTAAAGTCGCCAGCGGACCACAGCATATGCGCCACGGCAGGGTCGCCGTCTCGCCCAGCGCGGCCACTTTCCTGATAATAGGATTCGATGGATTTGGGCAGGCCTGCATGCACAACAAAGCGCACATCGGGCTTGTCGATGCCCATGCCGAAGGCGACCGTGGCGACCATCACCATATCTTCGGACGACACAAATTCCGCCTGCGCGCGGGCGCGTGTCTGTGGCTCCATCCCTGCGTGGTAATAAAGCGCCCGGCGTCCGGTCTCGGCAATCTGTGCCGCGATCTTCTCGGTGCGGTCACGCGTTTGCGCGTAGACGATCCCAGCGCCTTGCAAGCCCCTGACCAATGACGCGATGCCGCTGTTCGGTGCGGCTTCGGCGGTATAGCGGATATTCGGCCGGTCAAAACCTGCCACCATGACGCCATCATTTGGAATGCCCAATTGCTCGGCAATATCGTCGCGTGTGTGGGTGTCTGCGGTCGCGGTTAGCGCAAGTCTTGGCACATGCGCAAAGTCATCAAGCAATGGCCGTAACAAGCGATAATCAGGCCGGAAATCATGGCCCCATTCGGAAACACAATGCGCCTCATCAATCGCGAACAGCGATATCTTCGTCTCGCGCAGCAGGCTGCGAAACTCTTGGCCCGACGCGCGTTCCGGCGCGACATACAAGAGGTCAAGATCGCCTGCGCGGAACCGGGCGATGGTTTCGGCGCGGTTGTCGTCGGCTGACGTCAGTGTCGCGGCGCGAATTCCAACGGCATCGGCTGCGCGCATCTGGTCATGCATCAGCGCGATCAGAGGCGATATGACGATGCATGTGCCATCCATGATGACGGCGGGCAGTTGATAGCAAAGCGACTTGCCCGCGCCCGTAGGCATGATCGCGAGCGTGCGCTGACCCGCAAGAACGCGCGTTACGACATGTTCTTGCTGCCCGCGAAAACCGGGGAAGCCAAACAATCGGTGTAAAACATCGGCTGGCGTAGGGGAGGGAGCAACGGAGGCCATGCGTCAGCCCTAGCGTGACACAAGCGGCAATGACAGGGGGCAGGTGCAGTCGCGCAAACAGGGCTGTGGATAGGTTATGAACGAGGCAGCGCGTTAAAGTCGGGCGGACTCCGTGTGGACAAATTTACGCCCGGGCAGCATGGCAAATTCTTCCTCAAAATCTCCGTAATCGCATACTATTTCGGTGCCCGCGGGAATGTCCACAATGGCATATCCGACGTCGGGCCGGGTGAAATCGGTGTTAGGATGGTCGCTGTGATTCATAAACCGGCCATTATCGGTTTCGACAACGGTTAGGCTGCGGTCTTCCATATGGGTGTATCCGTAACGCGCGACATATTCGCGTTGCACCTCGTCCAGCTCTTCAAGTTCATCGGCGGTGAAAGTGCGGTCAAAGGCGGCGGAGAAACGCCAAATTTCGGAGCCAGCGGGGATATTGACTGCGGCAAAAATCCCAACACCTTCAATTGGGCTTGGGGCAACATAAGTCGAAACGAGCATCATTTTGGCGGGCCTTTCTGCATCAAGAGTTGGCACAACGCCAAGCTGCTGGGAAAGTTCACGCGCCTTTATGGTGTTGCGACAAGCTGCTCTTCTGCTTCGCTTTGCTGGCGTGCCCACATGTCGGCGTAGAGGCCATTTTTGCGCAAAAGTTGCAGATGCGTGCCCTTCTCCGCCACGCGTCCCGCCTCAAGCACGATGATCTGGTCAGCGTTGACCACCGTCGACAGCCGGTGCGCGATGATGATGGTCGTGCGGCGCTCCGAAATGCGTTCAAGCGTTGCCTGAATTTCCGACTCGGTTCGGCTGTCGAGCGCGCTGGTGGCTTCGTCCAAGATCAGCAAAGGCGGATTTTTCAACAATGTCCGCGCAATCGCCACCCGCTGCTTTTCGCCACCCGATAGCTTCAAACCGCGTTCGCCAACCTTGGCAGCATATTGGTCAGGCAGCGATTCTATGAAGTCATGAATGGAGGCACCGCGCGCGGCTTCTTCAATTTCAGCCTGGTTTGCCCCTTCACGACCATAGCCGATATTGTAACCGATGGTGTCGTTGAACAACACCGTGTCTTGCGGAACAATACCGATGGAGCTGCGTAGGCTGGACTGCGTGACATCGCGCAAGTCTTGCCCGTCGATAGTGATTTGCCCGCCCGTAACGTCATAGAAGCGGTACAACAGCCGCGCAATGGTCGATTTACCCGCGCCCGATGGACCAACTACGGCGAGCGTGTGACCGGGCTTGATTTCAAAACTAACGCCATTCAGGATTTGCCGCTCTTCGTCATAGGCAAACTGCACATTGTCAAATACCACTGCGCCGCCTTTTACTGCCAATGCAGGCGCATTTGGTTTGTCGGTGATTTCGGCTGGCGTATCGATAAGTTCAAACATCGCGGCCATATCGGTCAGGCCCTGGCGAACGGTGCGATAGACCATGCCCAACATGTCCAATGGCCGGAAAAGCTGCGCCAGCAACGTGTTCACGGTAACCACATCGCCAGTGGTAAACTGTCCGCGCGACCAGCCCCAGACGACATAGCCCATCGCGCCAGCCATCATCAGATTGGTAATCAGTGACTGCCCGATATTCAGCGCGGCGAGCGAGTTTTCGGATTTGACGGCAGCGTTGGCGTAATGGTGCACAACCTCGGCGTAGCGGCGCGTCTCACGCTTTTCCGCGTTGAAATATTTGACCGTCTCATAATTTAGCAGGCTGTCGACCGACTTGGCGACGGTTTGGGTGTCGAGTTCGTTCATTTCCTCGCGCAATTTGTTGCGCCAGTTGGTGATCACCGCCGTGTAGACAATGTAGCTGACCACCATGATTAGCGTGGCAATGACCATGCCCCAGCCAAAGGAAATCTTGAAATAAACCGAGACCAAAACCAGTTCAAGCAAGGTCGGCGCGATGTTGAACAGCAGGAAATAGAGCATGATGTCGATGCTCTTGGTTCCGCGCTCAATCACCTTTGTAACGGCGCCGGTGCGACGGTTCATGTGGAATCGCATAGATAAATTGTGCAAATGGCTAAAGACATTTTCGGCTAGACGCCGCGTCGCTTCTTGACCGACACGTTCAAATACCACGTTGCGCAGATTGTCGAACAATACCCCGCCAAAACGCGCGCCGGCATAGGCCGCGACCAATGCGATGGCGATCGCGACGCTGTCTTCCATGCCCGGCACCATCCGGTCGATGGCCTGGCCATAAAGCCACGCCATGCTCAGCTGGATGAGTTTCGAAATAACCACCAGCAGCAAGGCAAAGACAATTCGGACGCGCAGGCCAGCTTCATTCTTCGGCCATAAATAGGGCAGAAAGCGCCGCATGACGGCGAAATCGGGCTTGGCATCGGAAGAGGGAGCTAGTGGCGGCACAGGCGCCATATAGTTATATTAACGCAAAGCACAAAGGCCGATCATGCCTTGTTCGACAGCAGCAGCCATGTCGCCACGCCGTTGATGGCTGTGTACGCCGTGTACATTATCGATACGGCCATCGATCCTTCATTCGCCAGCCACATTGCCCCGATCAAAAGCGCCAATTCGATGGCGTAGCTTCCATAAGGGCCGAAAAAGGTGCCGAAATAGCGTTTGGTGTCTTCAACAAAAGGGTGGCCCGATTCCGCCACAGCCTTGTGCATCGCGAAATTGGCGATACCCGATAAAAAGCAGACAATCAGCAGCATATTGTCCGGCTCACGGCCCTTCGCGGATACCACGCGCTTCATTGCGTGCCGATTGCCGCTCAAGCGCGACCTTGATCATTGCGATGATTGGGTC
>JAZKGS010000097.1:16441-32058 GCA_040385805.1 Pseudomonadota bacterium
CCGCGTTCGTACAAACGGGGCTCGGCTGCGATAAAAATGCCGAGAACGAGCATCATCGCGAGGTTTGTAAGGGTACCCAAAACCGATGATACCGCTGCGGTTACACGACCTACCGAATTCAGAATTTGTGAACCGAGACCCTTCACATCTTCAGCTGAGATGTTGAAACCGGCCGCCTCAATACGGTTGCCGATGGTATCGATTTGCGTCTCGACAATGGCCTGAAGGCTGGCGGCCTGTGCGGCAAGTTCGGAACCTGTGAAAACAAAGGTCCAATACATAAAACCAAATACGGCCAGCACGACTATCGTCAGCCGGATGCTGCGGGGAATGGGCAGCACACGGCCCAAGAGGCGCGCGCCGCCGTCGAACATGGCGGCAAGAACAATGCCGCCGATGATGAGCAGAATGGGTTGTGCAAGCCAGATGAACGCCACAACCAACGTGGCCATACCAATCCACACTGTCGCGCGTTTGATTTCCGAACGAATAAGCGGATCGTAAAGCTCGGTTGGGCCTACTTCTTCGCGAAAGCTGTCGTCCACCTGCACCTCAGGTTTTTTACGCGTCCGGCGCGGCTTGTTTGGCGCAGGTGCCGGGACGTCATTCACCTTGACTGACCTGCTTGGGGCGCAAGCTGTCGCCAGCGCGGTCACCGCGAAGCGAACTGATCCACGTTGCAGGATTAAGACCAGTGCTGCCGTCTACGGAGAATGTGATGATTTCGGCACGGCCACCGATCCGATCCCAGGAGATCGGACCGCCAAGGCCGCCTAGCTCAGCGGCAACGCGGCTATCGGAGCTGTTATCCCGGTTATCACCCATCAGGAAAACATGGCCTGCGGGAATTTTAACCGGCGCCATATCGTCGGTATCACGGCGGCGTGCGTCAATGGTGTCATATTGCGCGCCATTGGGCAGGGTTTCGCGGATTATCGGCAAGTGGCAGGTAAGAACACCATCATCACTTCGCGTCAACGCGCCGGGAAAATCATAATCATTGCACGGGTTGTTGGCATCGACTGGCAAGATCAGATTTGGTTGCGTTTCTTGCTTAACGGCTTTGCCATTCAGGAATATTTGACCCTCACGCAGTTCGATGGTGTCACCAGGCAAGCCAATCACGCGCTTGATCCAATCCTGATACTTGCCCTTTGGCGTCAATATGACAATGTCGCCGCGCTCGGGCAGTTTGCCCCAAACGCGTGTGTTGCTCTCCGGCAGCGGCACGGCCAACGCGTCCACCTCTTCGCGCAACACCAGCCAGCGGAAAATGGCGACCGGGTTGGGGATGGTCGGCGACACATGGCTCCAGCCATAGGGATATTTGCTGACGAACAGGCGATCACCCACCAACAAGGTCGGCATCATCGAGATTGACGGAATATAAAACGGCTTTGCAATGAAACTGTGGAATGCAAGCACGGCTAGCAAAAGCCCGAACATGCCTTTTACCTCCGCCCAGGCGGCAGAAGCCCATCCCTGTTTTTCGGGTGCTGGAGCAGGCGGCGTTGCTTGGCTATTATTGTCGGTGGTCAAACTGGTCATGCCTTTACGTTCTCAACGCCTCGATAATGACAAAGGCCTGCGCCCATGGATGGTCGTCAGTCAGCGTCAAATGAATATGGGCTTCATAGCCCGAAGGAATCATTGCGTCGAGCCGCGCTTTTGCGCCGCCCGTTAAGGACAGCGTCGGCGCACCTGAGGGTGCGTTGACGACGCCGATATCCTTCATAAACACGCCATGTTTGAAACCAGTTCCAACCGCCTTTGAAAAGGCCTCTTTGGCGGCAAAGCGTTTCGCATACGTGCCAGCTTTAGTGAATGGCCGTCGAGCGGCCTTGGCGCGTTCAACGTCGGTAAAGACGCGGTTTTCGAAGCGTTCGCCAAAGCGTTCGATCGATTTCGCAATGCGTTCGATGTTACAAAGGTCGGACCCAAGTCCGATGATCACCGGGCAAGGTCCATAAGCGTACGCATTTTGCGGACGCTTTCTTCCAAGCCTATGAAGATCGCTTCGCCGATCAAATAATGGCCAATGTTCAGCTCGGCGAATTGTGGAATGGCCGCGATTGGTTGCACATTTTCAAAGGTCAGGCCATGGCCGGCGTGCGGCTCAATACCGTTTTTCGCGGCCAATGCAGCGGCATCGGCAATGCGGCGCAATTCTATTTCGCGTTCCTCGCCATCTGAATGGGCATATTTACCTGTGTGGAACTCCACAATCGGCGCGCGCAAACGGATGGCGGCTTCGATCTGGCGCGCATCAGGTTCAATGAACAGGCTAACCCTTATACCAGCGTCCGTAAGCCGCGTGACGATGGGTGCCAGATGATTATGCTGCCCTGCGGCGTCCAGTCCACCCTCGGTAGTACGCTCCTCGCGCCGTTCAGGCACAATGCACGCTGCATGGGGTTTATGCCGAAGCGCAATCGCCAGCATCTCCTCCGTTGCCGCCATTTCAAGGTTGAGCGGCAGGTTCGTCGCCGCCATGATGCGTTCGATATCGGCATCGCGAATATGGCGGCGGTCCTCACGCAAATGTGCCGTAATGCCATCGCCACCAACCGAAGCCACAATCTGCGCTGCGCGCACGGGGTCCGGGTGATCACCGCCGCGCGCATTGCGGATGGTCGCAACATGATCGATGTTGACGCCCAAGCGCAAGCGCGGCGGCTTTGGCGCTTCGGTCATAGCTTGCGGCTTCCTGGCTTTATCGCTTCTGTCGCTGCTAGTTCAGGCGGCAATTCATCAGGCGCATAGGTCGGGAAGTTCAGCTGAATTAGTGGATAAAACGGCACGCCAAGCTCAACGGTGCCAGCCGAACGGTCCACAACGGATGCCGCGGCGACCACGATGCCACCAGCCGCTTCGATTGCTGCGATGGCTTCACGGGAAGATAGGCCAGTGGTGACCACATCCTCGACCATCAGCACCTTCGTGCCTGGCGCAAGTGTAAAGCCACGACGCAGTCCAAACACGCCATCGGGCCGTTCGACAAACATGGCATCAACATTCAGCGCACGGCCCATTTCGTGGCCAATGATGATGCCGCCCATAGCAGGTGAAATCACCGCCTGGACCTCGTTACGCAATTCGCGTGGCATTTTTTGGGTAATTGCAAGCGCGATCCGCCCAGCGCGCTCTGGGTTCATTAACAGCCGGGCGCACTGCAAATAATAAGCGCTATGCCGACCTGACGACAGCAGGAAATGTCCTTCAAGCAGCGCGTCGACGCTACGGAATTCGGACAGTATTTCATCTTCAGTCATGATGGGGAGAATTTTCCTTGTTTACCAATGCCGTCTTTTGCATGTCCGGTTTAACGGATTGCAACGCAAATAGGTAGAAAAGTGGAGCATTTAAATGCTAAAAATGTTTAATCGACCGCTTGAGGGTTCAGATTAGCACGACTATAGGTCGCGCGAGTCCGGCCATCCAAGGGTGAGCAAGACATGCGCAAAGTTCCTGCGCCGCACCAAGAATACGGGGCCAAGTAGATGAATATGTTGAAGAAATTATTGGTTGTCTTCGCCGCAATGACATTGCCGTCGTTGGCAATCGCACAGCCAGCGAATCCTGTGCCTGCACCATTGACAAAAGAAGTGGCTGCGCCCGTTGTAGCAACACCTGCCGCTGCAACGTCTGCTGCACCGGCCGCTGATGCGGCGGCACCGGCCGAAGCCGCGCCCAAATCAATGGATGGCTCGTTGCCCGGCTACACCCCTATGCGTCCCAATTATGAGGACAGCGTTGGCATGCCGAAGCCAAAGGAAGTCGATTTCCAAGAACAGTTCACTGAAAACGGCCAATATGCCAAATGGATCAACAACGCGATCCTGTTGCCAATCATCACCATCATTTCGTTGTTCGTCCTTGGACTCCTGCTTTGGGTGATCGTGCGTTTCAATCGCCGCGCCAACCCAGTGCCATCGAAGACTACGCATAATACCTTTATCGAAGTTGTATGGACCTTGGTTCCGGTCCTCATCCTCTTGGGCATTGCTTATCCCTCGCTCGATTTGCTGGCGAAACAATTTAAACCAGCACCAGCAGATGCCGTAACCATCAAGGCAACCGGCTATCAGTGGTATTGGGGTTACACATATCCAGATCATGGCGGGTTTGAAGTTGTATCAAACATGCTGAAGGAAGAAGGCGACGTTGGTAAGGGCGAGCGTTTCCGCACGGAAAATGACGGGCCGAAGCTGTTGGCCGTCGACAATCGCATGGTTGTGCCAGCAGGCGTGCCTTTGCGCATTCAAACGACCGCTGCGGACGTTATCCACGCATTTGCTATCCCGTCGCTTTGGTTCAAGCTTGATGCCGTCCCCGGCCGCTTGAACGAAAAATCGGTGACGATCACAAAGCCAGGCGTTTATTTCGGGCAATGTTCCGAACTTTGCGGCGCGCGCCATGCGTTCATGCCATTGGTTGTTGAAGCACTGCCGCCAGCGCAGTTTGCGGCTTGGGTTAAGGCGCAAGGCGGGACGATGCCGGGCGCTGAGAAGCCTGCACCTGCCGCTGTAGCGCCTGCTGGCGAAACCGTTGCCGTTCCTGTGGCTCCTGCCGGAACCGCGAACTCCACTGAAACAGTTGCTGCACCCGCAGCGGCTCCGACCAACTAAGAAGGCCAGACGGATGACAACCATTGCTGCCACAGGTACCGACCTCCACGCGCATGACCATCATGATGCGGACCATAAGCCGAGCTTTTTCGCGCGCTGGTTCATGTCGACCAACCATAAAGACATTGGAACTCTCTATCTGATCTTTGCAATTTTCGCAGGGATTGTGGGCGGCGCGATATCGGGCCTGATGCGTTTGGAGCTTGCTGCTCCCGGCATTCAGTATCTTCAGGGCTGGGCATCGATGATGGCCGGTAAGGAAGCGTCGCTCGATGAAGCCTATCATATGTGGAACGTTTTGATCACAGCCCACGGTCTGATCATGGTGTTCTTCATGGTTATGCCTGCCATCATTGGTGGTTTTGGTAACTGGTTCGTTCCCTTGATGATCGGCGCGCCGGACATGGCGTTCCCGCGCATGAACAACATCAGCTTCTGGCTTACGTTCGTTGCCTTCATCATGCTGCTTGGTTCAAGCTTTGTGCCGGGCGGTACGGGGCTTGGCGCCGGAACGGGTTGGACGGTCTATGCGCCGCTATCAACCTCAGGCTCCGTTGGGCCGGCCGTCGATATGGCTATTTTCTCGCTTCACTTGGCGGGCGCGGCGTCCATCCTGGGTGCCATCAACTTCATCACCACCATCTTTAACATGCGTGCGCCGGGCATGACCCTGCACAAAATGCCGTTGTTCGTATGGTCGGTGCTGGTAACCGCATTTCTGCTCTTGCTCGCTTTGCCAGTATTGGCAGCGGCTATCACCATGTTGCTGGTTGACCGTAACTTTGGCGGCGCATTCTTTGATGCGTCGGCTGGCGGTGACCCGGTATTGTATCAGCATTTGTTCTGGTTCTTCGGCCATCCCGAAGTGTACATCATGATCTTGCCAGGTTTCGGCATCATCAGCCAAATCGTCGCTACTTTCAGCCGCAAGCCAGTGTTTGGCTATCTCGGCATGGCCTATGCCATGGTCGCAATCGGGGTCGTTGGCTTCGTCGTCTGGGCGCACCACATGTTCACCACGGGCATGAGCGTCGACATGAAGATGTACTTCACTGCTGCCACTATGGTGATCGCGGTGCCCACCGGCATTAAGATCTTCAGCTGGATTGCAACAATGTGGGGCGGTTCAGTTAGCTTCAAGACGCCGATGGTATGGGCGATGGGCTTCATCTTTATGTTCACCGTGGGTGGCGTGACCGGTGTTGTGCTTGCCAATGGCGGCCTCGACGATAACCTGCATGACACTTATTATGTCGTTGCCCACTTCCATTATGTGTTGTCGCTGGGTGCAGTATTCTCGCTCTTTGCCGGCTTCTATTACTGGTTTGGCAAAATGTCGGGTCGTCATTTGAACGAATTCCTTGGCCACCTGCATTTCTGGGTGTTCTTCATTGGTGTGAACGTATTGTTCTTCCCGATGCACTTCCTCGGAAACTCGGGCATGCCGCGTCGCTACCCCGACTATCCAGAGGCTTTTGCCTATTGGAACGGCGTTGCTTCCTTTGGCTATGCAATCATGGCAGTCGGCGTATTGATCTTCTTCGTTAACGTCATCTGGTCGCTGGCCGCTGGCCGCCGTGCAGAAGACAATTATTGGGGTGAAGGTGCGACCACGCTTGAGTGGACGTTGACGAGCCCTCCACCATATCACCAGTTCGAAACGCTGCCGGTTATCAAGTAACCGGCGGCGGTTCGCCGCTTTGAACGTTTCGTACGTTTAGGAACAGGCATGACAACCGCAACGCGTGACATTATTTTACCGGCCGAGTGGCGCGATTTCTGGGCTTTATGTAAGCCTCGGGTCATGTCGCTTGTCGTGTTCACGGCGCTTTGCGGGTTGTTGGCCGCTCCTGGCAATATCCATCCCGTGATTGGTTTTACCGCAATTTTGTGCCTTGCTTTGGGTGCTGGTGCTTGTGGTGCGCTCAATCAATATTTCGAAGCCGACATTGATGCGAAAATGGCACGTACCGCCCGGCGTCCGTTACCTGCGGGCCGAATGGATCGTGCAGCAGCGTTAAACTTCGGCATTGGCCTTGCCGCATTTTCGGTTGGTATCATGGGCGTCGCCGTCAATTGGTTGTCGGCAGGTCTGCTCGCCTTCTCGATCTTCTTCTATGCGATTGTCTACACCATTTGGTTGAAGCCAAACACGCCGCAGAACATTGTTATAGGTGGCGCTGCTGGTGCGTTTCCGCCGGTTATCGGTTGGGCAGCGGTTACGGGTGATGTCACCCTTATGCCAGTGCTGCTTTTCGCGATCATCTTCCTTTGGACGCCGCCACATTTCTGGGCGCTCGCGCTCTTTATGAAAACCGATTACGGCGCGGCCGGCATCCCCATGCTGCCCAATGTGAAGGGTCAGCGCGTTACGCGGAACCAGATTTTCGGTTATACCTTCCCGATGGCTGCTACCGCAATCCTGCCCTTTGCGTTGGCTGAAACAGGCTGGGTCTATGGCATCGCTGCAATCGTTTTGAACGTTGTATTTTTGGCGCTGGCTTATCGGGTCTGGAAAAACGAGGCCACCGACGCAGCGGCGATGAAGCCCGAAAAGCAACTTTTCGCTTTCTCGATCCTTTATCTGTTTCTTCTGTTTGCGATTTTCGCATTTGACCGGATGGTAATGTCATGACCCCGAATGAGCCGTCTGCTTACACCGTCGAAGAAACCGCGATCATCCGCAAACGTCAGGCCGCGCGCTCGCGCGTCATGGGCGTGGCACTGGTCGGACTGTGTATCCTGTTCTTCCTGATCACTGTGGTGAAAGTGGGGGTCTGGGGCTGATGGCGGTATCGAACGCAAAAACCGGATTTCTCGCGGCGGCGCTTGCAGTCTCGATGGTTGGCGTTGGCTTTGCCGCGGTGCCCTTGTACCGTTTATTCTGCCAGGTGACTGGATTTGGCGGCACGACAATGCGCGTCGACGCAGCGCAGGCCGCGACAGTTGCGGTATCCAGCAAAACCATTGTCGTGCGCTTCGATGCCAATCAACGCGGCGGCCTTCCCTGGGAATTCAAACCAGAGCGGCCGACCGAAACCGTCAGCATCGGCGCGAAGGACATGTCGATCTTCCTTGCGAAGAACCTGTCGAACGAAGCCGTTACCGGCACTGCGATATTCAACGTGACGCCGGCTCTGGCAGGGCAATATTTCAACAAGATACAGTGCTTCTGCTTCACCGAGCAGACGCTAAAGCCGGGCGAGCAGGTCCGGATGCCAGTTCTGTTTTACGTCGATCCCAAGATCATGACGGATCCGGAAACCAAGGATATTGAAGAAATCACGCTTAGCTACACCTTCTACCCCGTTGAGAAGCCAAAGACGGTGGACCCGGCGGGCAACGGTGGCTAAGGCAATTTTTAATCGGTAAGACTACAGGGAATTGACCATGGCGGGTGCCAAGAATCACGATTATCATATTTTGCCACCAAGCATTACGCCGTTATTGGGTTCGTTCTCGGCCCTGACGATGTTCTTCGGCTTGGTGATGTGGATGCATCCTGAGCAATTCGGCTATGGCAGCCTGATCTTCGGGCTCGGCTTGATCGGTGTTGTTTATACTTTCTATGCATGGTGGAGCGACGTCGTGCATGAGGCCCAGTCCGGCGACCACACGCCGGTTGTGCAGCTTCACCTGCGTTATGGCATGATCATGTTCATTGCCTCCGAAGTCATGTTCTTCGTTGGTTGGTTTTGGGCATGGTTTGATTTTTCCTTGTTCCCGGTACCGTTGGAAATCGTTGTTGATGCGGAAACGCATGCGTTCACGGTCACCAACCTTATTGGCCAAGAGGGCGCTGCTGCGTTGATGCAGTGGCCGCCAAAGGGCTTGGAAGTGCTCGACTCGATGAAGCTTCCTTTGCTCAACACCCTGATCCTGTTGTGCTCGGGCACGACCGTCACTTGGGCGCACCATTCGTTGATTCACGGTGACCGCGAAGGCCTGAAGAAGGGGCTGTGGCTGACGATCCTCCTTGGCTTGCTGTTCAGTGGCATTCAGGCATATGAATATGCCGTCGCGCCATTCCCGTTCGGTGGTCTGAACTATGGCACGGCCTTCTACATGGCGACTGGTTTCCACGGTTTCCACGTCATTGTGGGTACGATCTTCTTGGCGGTCTGCCTTGTGCGTACCTACAAGGGCCATTTTACCCCAAAGCAGCATTTCGGTTTTGAAGCCGCCGCATGGTATTGGCACTTTGTTGATGTTGTATGGCTGTTCCTCTTCATCACCATTTACATCTGGGGTGGCTGGGGCGCACCAGTCCACGCGTAAATGACCACAGACCAATCCATAGAAGGGCGGCCAAGCATTGCGAAGGCTGCCCTTTTTGGTCTCTGCCCACAATGCGGCAATAAAACACTGTTCGCCGGGCTTGGTCGGTTTGCCGATAAATGTTCAAGCTGCGGGCTTGATTTCAGCAGTTACAATGTGGGCGATGGACCTGCCGCGTTGCTGACGATGGTTATTGGCGCGTTGATCATTGTGCTCGCGCTGGCTTTGGATTCAGCCTTTCGTCCGCCCTTTTGGGTGCATGTCATCATCTGGGTGCCGTTTACCGCCGCTCTTACCGTCATAACCTTGCGCATGGCCAAAGCAGCGCTTCTGGCGGCGGAGCATCGCAACCGCGCGCGCGAAGCCGGAAAGGGTGATCTGCTTTGAACCGCCTTCCTATCATTTCTACCATATTGGTCACGCTTGCCGTTGCCACGATGATCGGCCTTGGTGTCTGGCAATTGCAGCGTAAGGCGCAGAAAGACGCTTTGCTGTCGCGCTATGAATCGGCGGTCGGTCTGCCAGCGGTGGCATGGCCAGTTGTTCCCGACCCTTCGGCTTTACCTTTGTTTCGCCGCTCCAGCCTGATGTGCGTCCGCGTGATCAAGATTGAGACCGTGTCAGGTTCAAATGCTGCGGGCAAGGCAGGCTTTGCGCATGTTGCCTCATGCCAGACCGGCGGCGCAGAAGGACCTGGCGCAAAAGTCGCCTTCGGCTGGTCAGAACGGCCGCAGTCACCCAAATGGGCTGGCGGGGCAGTAAGCGGAATTATCGCGCCTGACGGTGTTCAGCTTATCAAGCTGGTTTCCACCGATCCAGTCGATGGCCTGGAGAAGTTGGCCGAGCCGTCTCCAAGTCAGATCCCCAATAACCATCTGTTGTACGCGATTCAGTGGTTCATCTTCGCCGCTGCTGCGACCATTATTTATATTCTCGCCGTTCGGAAGCGTGCCAAAACATCTTGAGCGTGCCTACAGATATCCTGTTTTACATCGTTGCCGGTGCGGCTGTCATACTGGTTGGGCTGGCCAAGGGCGGCTTTGCAGGGCTTGGCGCCGCCGCCATCCCGATGTTGGCGTTGGTCATGGACCCCGTAGCAGCGGCAGGGATGTTGCTACCCATCCTTATGGTGCAAGATATCGTCAGCGTATGGGCGTTCCGGCGCAGCTATGACGCACGCACCTTGTGGCTGACCTTGCCAGGCGCGGTTGTCGGCATCTTCCTGGGCTGGTATCTTGCCTCAGTCATACCCACAGACGCCGTGCGCGGTTTTGTGGGCGTCATTGCACTGGCTTTCGGCTCTTATCGCCTGCTGCCGCTCTTGGGGCGCCCAGTGCGGCTCGTTGGACCTGCACCGGAGTGGATAGGCACGGTCATGGGCGGCGTTGCAGGCTTCACCAGCCAAATCGCCCATGCCGGCGGACCACCATTTCAGATTTGGGCCCTGTCACGCAATTTCCCGCATCTGGTGTTTATCGGCACATCGTCGATATTTTTTGCCATAATAAACTGGTTCAAGGTGCCTGCTTATGCGGCCCTTGGCCAGTTCAACCTGCAGAATATGACGCTGACGGCGATATTTCTTCCGCTTGCGATCTTGAGCACTCTAGCAGGCGTGAGGCTGGTCAAACGCGTTTCGCCTGAGCGATTCAACGTCATCATCAATCTATTGATGGTCATCATTGGCGCCGAACTGATTCGGCAGGCCATCTGGTGACTGCGCCCTATTTGGGCGACAGCACCATCAGCATCTGGCGACCTTCCATCCGGGGATGCGCTTCGATCTTTGCGGTCTCGGTCGTATCGGCCTGAACGCGCTGAAGCAGTTGCATACCCAATTGTTGGTGCGCCAATTCACGGCCACGGAAACGCAGCGTAATCTTGACCTTGTCACCTTCTTCGATGAACTCGGCGACCTTCTTCATCTTGACCATATAATCATGGTCATCGATGTTGGGACGCATCTTGATTTCTTTGATTTCCTGGGTTTTCTGGCTCTTTCGCGCCAAATTGGCCTTTTTCTGGGCCTCATATTTGAACTTGCCGATATCCAGGAATTTGCACACGGGGGGATCAGCGTTCGGGGAAACTTCCACCAGATCGAGCCCAACTTCCGCAGCTTGCGCTATCGCCTCGCGGGTATACATGACACCCAGATTTTCACCGTCATCGTCAATGACTCGTACTTTTTCGACAGTGATTAGATTATTGTAGCGCGGTCCACTTTTAACAGGTGGGGTCATAGCGCGCCGGGTCGGCGGGGTGGCGATAGTCGATACTCCTTGTGATGTTCAGCAACGCCAATACAGCCAATTGGTTCACAGATAAAGGGCTTTAGCGGTGTCCTGGCTGCTTTTGTTCAACAAGAACGCCATTGCAGGGCTGTAACTCTAACGCTTTTGCGCCGTTCCGCCTAATGACGCAAGCCTGTCACCAGTCCGAAAAATATATCCCAAGCGATTCAACAACCTTGCAGAATGGCGCCAGTTTTTACTTGCCCTTTCACATTGGGGGCACCTACGGGCGCAACAAAATTACGCATTAGGATATTTTTATCCTACTTTAGAAAAATAATATTAGGCGCAAATATGATTACCACTGCAAGTGGCTCTTTGTCGAGCTTGCCCAATGGGCGGATTATTGACTTCGACATCGCGGAAATACGGACAGTGCCGTTTCAAGACAGCCTGTATCTATGGGTGAGCGGAACCCGCCCCGGTGTGGACTTCGAAGTCCGGCTGGCGCCGCGTTATTACAATGAACGACCCGATTACTGGGCCGTCGAAGTTGTCGCGATCCGGCCCGTTACCCAATCCACTGGCGCCGACATTGACCAGAAGGCAACGTTTGAGTGCGCCATCCCCTTGGTCGGGGTAACCGGCTTGTGCGGGATAACGGTCGTCGGCGCCAATCGCGTGCAGCGTATCGATATTGCCGAAAGCCAAGCAGTCATTTGACCGCGAGGCTTACTCCGAAAGCGCAGTCAGGTCGTCCACCGTCAAAATCTGGGGTAACACGCGTGCGTCTGCGCCTGCTGGGTAATAGAGATATAGTGGCACGCCGGACCGACCATATTTTGCCAAAAAGCGCGTGATATCAGGATCCCGGCGCGTATAATCACCCACCATAGTCGTTATGCCGGACCTATCGAAGGCCGCTTTTGTTTCTGTGCGGTCGATCGCGGCATTTTCGTTCACCTTGCACGTCACACACCAATCGGCGGTGAAGTAAAGAAACACGGGTTTACCCTGTGCGCGCAAGGACGTCAGACGGGCCTCGTTAAATGCTAAGCTGCCATTTTTGAGCGACTGAGGTGCAGGTGGAGTAACAGCTGTGTTATCAATGATGAGCAAGGCGGTGGCGGTGATCCCTAATATCGCCGCGACAACAAATTTGTGTGAAGCCCCGTTTTTCTGTTTCCGACCAAGCTCAAACAAGCGCGACAATAAAATGAGCGTAGCTACGCCGCCGATCAGCAGACCGGTAAAGCCCGCAAGCTGATAGAGCAGCCACAGCAACGCCAATGCGGTGAGCGCCATCGGTACCGCCATCCACTGACGAAAGCGCAGCATCCATGGACCAGGTCGCGGCATCCGCTTGCGTAAGGGCGGGATGAAGGCAATGGCAAGGAAGGGCAGAGCGAGGCCAAAGCCAAGTCCTGCGAAGATCAGCAATGCCAGACCCGCGGGCAGCAGCAACGCAGCGCCCATTGCGGCTGCCATGAACGGTCCCGTGCACGGCGTCGCTACGACAGCGGCAAGCACGCCCGTCCAGAATGACCCAGATATGCCGCCCTTGCGCGTCAATTTCTCGCCTCCGCCGATCCCGCCGATCTCAAACAGCCCAGCGAGATTTGCCGTGACCGCGACCATAAGCAGCAAAAGCAACAATACAATCGCCGGGTCCTGTAATTGAAACGCCCAGCCCACCTCTTCGCCGGCAGCGCGTAAACCAAGCATCACGCCGCCGAGAACAAGGCAACTGAGTATGATGCCGAAGGTGTAAGCAATCGCGTCGCGGCGTGCCTCACGTTCATCGCCGCCCATTTTGGCAAGGCTCAACGCCTTCAGCCCCAATATCGGGAATACGCAGGGCATGAGATTCAAAAGCAAACCGCCAAGCACCGAAAAGGCGACTATCCAGCCAAAGCCAAGCGTTGGTGTCTGTCCCTCGGCAGGCGTGCCTTCGCCCAATACCGTTACAGTGTCACCGCCTGTTGGCACAGCACCCGGCGTCGCGCGCAATTCAAGTCCTTGCGCATCGTTGAAACGCAAGAGGCCGGTGATTTCGCCCGCAAACGGCTCTTTCACTTCGCTGCTGACGATCAACCAATCGCCCGTCCGCCGCGCAGTCTGTGGCGCCGCGTACCGAAGTACATTATCGCTTTGTGCAAAGAACCAGACCCGGCTCGCATCCGCACTGCGGGGATAAGGGATGGCGATGTCGATCCGCTTGCCATCAATCGCATAAAGCGCCGTCCGGTCCAGCGGCACAGGCAATGCGCTACGCCAGACATCAAAACGTGCGCGGTCGGATTTGCCAATCGTCCCTGCCCCAACGGTCATCGGCAAGGATAAAGTCGCGCTTTCCGGGACACACACGAGGTCCGAACAGGCCGACCAACGCGCGTCGACCTTGATGTCCAAACTTTGTCCTACGACAGCGCTTTCGGGGATTTTCAGATCGACCAAAAAGGCGTGTTTCGCCTTGTAGATATGGTTCATGAAACCGCTGACGATCAACGTCTCGGGCACTGGCGCGCGGATGGGGCCAGCACGCACGCCAGCGGGCAGTTGCCATTCCAGCTCAAGCGGTGTTCCCGCATCACCGGGATTGACCCAATAATCATGCCAACCTGGTTTCGGGTCCATGACGATTGCGACCGTCACGGTATCGCCGGGCGCGGGACGACGGGTCTCAGTCTCTATCGACGCGCGGACATTTTGTTCAGGCGCCGGCAGTTGCGCATGCGCAACGCCAGCCGCAAAGAATATTGCCAGCATGAACTGGTACATGCACACAGCCACCCGCTTAAGTGCACTTAATTTTAAAGGGAGGGTGGCGTCGCGGTTCATGGAATTCTCAATGGCATAATGCGGTATCAGTAGGACAGCGGATTATTCAGGGGCCACTTGCAGGGGACCGGAAGGCATGGATGGCATCACCTTTGCCTTCCTCCAACTGCCATGCAGATAATATGCGATCGACAATATGCAGGATGCGATCGCGGTCGCAACGAACGATCCCCAAATGGCATCGGCGCCAAAACGGTCATAAAGCCCAAAGCCAATGCTGAAACGCACCAACACAGCGCTGAATATCAAAATCAAAAGCGGCGCAAGCACGGCCCCGTTAGAGCGCACGGCAAAGGTCACGACCACCGACACACCCATGAGGACGAAGGTCCACCCAACGATGTGGTTGATGTGAATTGCAATATCGATGGCTGGGCTGCCGCTGGGCAGGAACAGGCCAAGCAATGGCGTCGCGAACAAGGTCATCATCAGGATGAGCACGCCGGACAACAGCAGATTGATGCCAATTCCTGACCACACGATGCGGCCAACACGGTCCCATTTATTTGCGCCGATATTCTGGGCAACCATGGCACTTACGGCGCTGCCCACGGCAACTGCCGGCATTTGCACATAACTCCAAAGCTGGTTCATCACTCCGAAGGCAGCGGTCGTATTCACACCTTCAAGATTGACGAGGCCAATCATCACCACGGCAGAACCCGACATGATGATCATCGACAACCCCATGGGCAGGCCCATCCGCGCAATCGGCTTAAGGAAACGCGCGTCGGGCCGGAGCCACTTAAGTTCATGCCCGCGCAAGCGGATCGTGAGGTCACGCGCATAAACCTTGCGCAGCAGCAACCCGAGGCTGATGACCCCGGCAAGAATGGTCGCAAGCGCCGAGCCAGCGATGCCCATAGCGGGGATTGGACCCAAGCCTAATATGAAAATCGGGTTCAAAATGATGTCGAGAACAACATTCAACACCGTGTTCCAAAATGGCGTGACGGAATCCCCGACACCGCGCAGCGACGATGACACCAGCACCATCAGGAATGATGCTGGCATGCTCAAGAAAATGACACGCAGATAGGCGAGCGCCAGCGGGTAGACTGTCTCCGGCGTTGCCATCAAGCGAAGCATGTCGGGCGCAAAAATCCACCCGGCCGCGGCAAAGACAAGCCCCGCCGCAAAAAATATGCCGAACGCGGTGCCCATGATGCGGCGGACAGACTCCACATCGCGGCGGCCCATATTCTGGCCGATCAGGATAGTCGTCGCCATCGTGAAGCCGAACAAGGTGGAGAACATCAAAAACATGATGAGTCCGGCATTGGCGGATGCGGCCAACGCTTCTTCACCCAAAAATTTCCCGATCCAAACCGAATTAACCGAGTGGTTCAAAGACTGGAGTATGTTCACCCCAAGCGATGGCAGCGCGAACACGAACAGGGTCTTGGCGACTGGGCCAATCGTTAAATCGTGCTGATGTGCTGGCGTGCTCATAACTGGGGTATTGCGCCTGATCGGTGAAATGCCCAAGCTAGGGTTTGCCCCTTACTCACCCAAGCCGCGCCAGCGCAGCGGTGAGCCGTTCAGCCTCTGCAGCCTTCTCGGCATGGTCCGCACGCGCCTTTTCCACCGCCTCCGGCTTCGCCTTTTCCACAAAGGCCGCATTGGACAAACGGCC
>JAZKGS010000098.1:0-3984 GCA_040385805.1 Pseudomonadota bacterium
CGTTGATAACGGGGTTGATGTAACCAAACTGCCTTGATATGTCTAGCGGTGTCATATAGCGATAATATTTAAGCCGGAACTGTTGCAATACTGCCATAGCTAGCGTTTGGATTGGGCGAGAGGGACGATAAATTGGCATTTTCAATCGTCATGCAGCCAGATGGCTTTGACCTGATACATCGTGACGCGTGCTTGCTGACCCATCGCAATGGTTCGCCCGCAGTCAGCATTGGCATCGGGGTTCCTGATCTGGAAATGGTCCGCGGCAATTTCCGCATCGATGATATTGTTGAATCGCGTTTGGACTTAGATTGCTGTGCTGAAGTGGATGGTGCAATTCAACTTTGGAACGGCGCGCGGCCAGAGGTGGTGGTCACGTTATTGCTTAGGCAAAATGCAGGGCGATTTTCGCTCGAACTGCGTTGCAATGACTCAGCGTTCAACCGCCTTTGGATAGATATGCAATGCGATGCTTCCGAAGCCTTTTGGGGCGGCGGGGAGCAAATGTCGTATTTGCGGCTTAATGGACGGCGTTTTCCATTCTGGACGTCGGAGCCCGGTGTGGGCCGGGACAAGTCGACCACTCTTACCCAGACCATGGATGCAGAGGGCTTGGCGGGCGGCGATTATTGGACAACCAATTATCCGCAGCCGACCTGGGTGAGTTCAAAGCGCTATGCGGTGCACCTTGAAACGGCGGCTTATTCGGTTCTTGATCTGACGGGGCCGGGGCGCGTTGGCGTTGAATGCTGGTCGGCGAATGTCGATCTGGAGTTCTTCGATGGGCCGACGCTGCCCGATTTGGTGACCAAGTTATCCGATCGTTTTGGCCGCCAGCCAGCTTTGCCTGACTGGGCCATTTCGGGCGCGATAGTCGGCTTGAAAGATGGCGCGGACACATTCGAACGCTTTGAGAAAATCGCTGCCTCAGGCGCGGCGATTACTGGCCTGTGGTGCGAAGATTGGGTCGGCATCAGGCAAACGAGCTTCGGCAAGCGCTTGTTCTGGGACTGGAAATGGAACGCAGCGCGCTATCCCGACCTGCCCGGGCGTATCGGCTCGCTCGCCCAACGCGGCATTCGCTTTTTGGGCTATGTGAACCCTTATCTGGCAGTTGACGGCGCGCTCTATCAAGAGGCGTTGGCGCACAATTATCTCGCGCTTCGGCAGGACAGCGACGCACCTTACGCCGTCGACTTCGGCGAGTTTGATGCAGGCGTGGTAGATTTCACCAATCCAGCCGCCGCCAATTGGTTTGCCAATCGTATCATTGGCGAAGAAATGCTCGATTTCGGGCTTTCGGGCTGGATGGCAGATTTCGGCGAATATTTACCAACCGATGTCCGCTTGTTCGACGGATCGGACCCGATGGAGGCGCACAACCGCTGGCCTGTTCTATGGGCCAAGGTCAACGCCGATGCTATCGCGTCGCGTGGTAAAACCCACGACGCTACCTTTTTCATGCGCGCTGGCTTTTCGGGCGTTCAGGCGCATTGCCCGTTATTATGGGCTGGCGACCAATGCGTGGATTTCACGCGCCATGACGGCATTAACACCGTGATCACCGCGGCTTTATCGTCGGGCCTGCTCGGCAACGCCTATCACCATAGCGACTTGGGCGGGTACACTAGCCTGCACGGTGTCGTCCGCACGGCGGAACTGATGCACCGCTGGATCGACCTTGCCGCCTTTGCCCCCGTCATGCGCAGCCATGAAGGCAACCGCCCAGCGGATAATCTGCAACTCGACAGCAGCCCGGAAATTCTTAAGCATTTTGCGCGGATGAGCCAGGTGCATGCACAGCTTGCGCCTTATGTCCGTGCGCTTTGCGATGAGGCGGTTGCCACTGGCCTACCGCTGCAACGGCCCCTATTCCTGCATTATGATGACGCCGAATACCACGACATTCAGGACCAATATCTTTATGGTGCCGATATGATCGTCGCACCCGTCGTTGAACAAGGGCAAGAAAGCCGTCCAGTGGTTATACCAGACGGCGATTGGGTTCATCTGTGGTCCGGCGAGGCCTTTGGCAAAGGCACGCACGAAATCGCGGCGCCAAATGGCCAGCCGCCCGTCTTCACTCGTGTCGACAGCAAACACGCCGAATTATTCGCATCCATCCGCAAGGCATTTGCTGCATGAACCCACGCGCCAACATACGCGATGTTGCAAAGCTGGCTGGCGTAGCGGTGAAAACCGTCAGCCGCGTGCTCAACAACCATCCTTATGTGAGCGCGACTACCAAGGCGAAAGTCGACGCCGCGATGTCGGAACTTGGCTTCAGCCCAAGTATCGCTGCACGCATATTGGCGGGCACCAAGTCGGGGCAGATCGCGTTGATCTACGACAATCATAGCCCATATTATATGCACCAGATCATGCAGGGGTGCTGGGATCGCTGCCATGAAGAGGGCATGCGCCTGATCGCGCAGCCAGTGGATGTCGCCGACCCCGATGTCGGCGAACAAGTGCGCGGCATGGTGCGGCAAACGCATGTGGATGGCGCGATATTGTCCTCCCCCGTTACCGACTGCGTGCCTGTTCTCAACGCGCTTGAGGCGCTCAACATTCCCTTCGTGCGCATCTCGCCCGGTACCAACCATGCGCTGACGAGTTCAGTGTTCATGGATGACATGCAAGCCGCTGACGACATGACGACGAAGCTGATCAACATCGGGCATCGGCGCATTGGTTTCATCAAGGGCCACCCCAACCATATGGCGAGTACGGAGCGGCAGGCAGGCTATGAACGGGCGCTGGGGCGCGTCGGCATATCGGTTGATCCTGATCTCATTGCCGAGGGGCTGTTTGACTTCGAAAGCGGCGTCGCTGCCACCGAGCAATTTCTGTCGTTGAAGCAACCGCCCACCGCGATTTTCGCATCGAACGACGATATGGCGTCGGGCGTGCTCGCCGTCGCGCATCGGCGCGGCATTCAAATCCCTGAACAACTCTCGGTCGCTGGTTTTGACGATACTACGCTGGCCCGCGTTGTCTGGCCGCCCTTGACCACAGTGCGTCAGCCAGTTCGCGATCTTGCGTCGACAGCAGCTGACTTGTTGTTTGGCGAAGGCGGCATTGAGCATCGCCGCCTGCCCCACGAAATTATCAGCCGCGAATCCGTGGCTCCGCCCTATTTCCCTTCAGCTAAAAAGAGCAAAAACGCATGACCCTTCCCTCCCCTTCGTCCACCCGTCCATTGGGCAAAAGCGGCATAGAAATATCCTCCCTTGCCTGGGGCATGTGGCGCTTTGCCGGGCTTGAACTGTCCGCCGCGCGCGCCGCCATTGATGCCGCGTTTGAGGCTGGCATTACCCTGTTCGATACCGCCGATATTTATGGCTTTGGTGAGCAAGGATTTGGCAAGGCCGAGGAATTGCTTGGCCAGGTCTTTGCCGAGGCCCCTGAATATCGCGACCGCATGGTGTTGGCGACCAAGGGCGGAATCACGCCGCCAACGCCTTATGACAGCAGCGCGGAATATTTGACCAAGGCAATTGACGACAGCCTGACCCGTTTGGGAACGGACCGTATAGACCTGTGGCAAATTCACCGCCCCGACGTCCTGACGCACCCGCAGGAAATCGCCCGCACTATCGAAGACGCGCATAAAGCGGGCAAAATCCGTGCGTTCGGCGTGTCCAACTTTACACAGGCGCAAATCACCGCGCTCGCGCAATTCAGCGCGGTGCCCATCGTCTCGACTCAGCCTGAATTGTCGCCGTTGCGTATAGACACCATAGAAAATGGCGAACTTGATCAGGCGATCACGATGGACTTGGCCGTGATGGCATGGTCGCCGCTGGGTGGTGGCCGCATCGGTGACCCGCAAAACGAGCGTGAGCAAAATGTTGCGGCGGCGCTTTCAGGCGTTGCTGCTGCACATGGCGTATCGCGTACAGCAGCGGCCTATAGCTGGATCATGGCGCACCCCGCACGGCCAATTCCGATCATAGGCTCGCAAAATCCAGCGCGCATCGT
>JAZKGS010000099.1:0-2681 GCA_040385805.1 Pseudomonadota bacterium
CTGGTGACGCTTCCCGACGGCGGCATGGCGCTGATCCTGCCGAGCGAAGCGCAAGACAACCCGCGCGTTTGGGGCTGGCTTACCGAAATGGTAGAAGGCAATGGCCCAATCCGAAAGCTGGTGCCAGTGGACGTGCGCCAGTCGATGGCGAATGGGGGTGGCCCCGCGTGCCTGCGTCTGCGCGTCGTTGCGGACCCTGCTACGGTAGACCCGCGCTTTATCGCCGATGAGGCAAAGTTGGACATGATTGCGCATGTTGTTGCGACGCATTGGCCGGAAAGCATTGCACCAGAACAGCTTGGTGATCTCGATTTGTTGGATTCAGTCCGTTCGGCGCGTCTTGCGCTGTTGGAGGCCACTGGCCTCACCGCGCTGGTGTGACTGTCGAAATTCTTTACAAAACGAGGCGTGGTTAACCATCGTAACCGGCGCGAATGCTGACTTGGCACGGGCATTGCAGCTTATCCAATTAACTATGAAAAGCATTTTACGCCTGTTTACGATCAAGACCAAGTTGGAGGTGTTCCTCATCACCTACGCGCTTGGGCTTGGCGCGGTGAAACGGGGACAGGAATATATGATCCAATATCCTGGCGCGATCGGGAAAGTGTTTTTCCTGCTGTGCACCGGCGCAGTATTCATTGCCGCCGCGAAAATGCTTGAGGCCGTGGAATTGGACACGGCATTCGGCCGGGACTGACGTGAGGTCGTCGGCTCAACATACACAGCAAAAGACAAAAAGGTCCCGGATTCTGTTGCCCGGCGACCCAAATGTGGACGCATTTTTTAACCGGAAAACCGGTTCCCACTTTTCCTGAAAATGCTGGGGAAGTGGGGGGTTTCTGTTGCCCGGCACCCGCGCATAGAAAGGGTCCCGGATTCTGTTGCCCGGCTCCGGGGGGCCGCTGTAACCTTTCTGTTGCCCGGCCGGTCCGGCCGCGTTCTTTTAGGATAATTTCAGACCGTGAGGCCCAAAATTATGCTGCGAGAGCAAGTGCTTCGTTATCGTTTGCACCTATTGGTTGTGAACCATTTCACGGCTTATTCATGCCGGGCAAAAACAATGCTTTTCAACGCACGTCGATCCTAGTTCAGCCCCTTCAGGACCCCTGAACGTCAGGGATTTTGGTGGAGCTGCCGGGTACCGCCCCCGGGTCCGCTGCATCTATTGCACATCGCAATTTATCACCATAGCCGGGCGAACCCGGCACTGACCTATATAGGCGCTTTTTCGTGAATGGGAAGTGAAGGCAGTTAAAGCCCCTGCATATTTCGGCTCTCGGCGGGAATATGAACGACCAAGCCGTCCAGATCGGGCGTGAGGATGATCTGGCATGACAAACGGCTCGTGCGCCGAGCGCCACTTGCAAGGTCAAGCATATCCTCTTCATCCTCAATCGCGCGGGGGATCTTCTCAAACCAATCCTTATCAATGATCACATGGCAGGTTGAACAGGCCATTTGGCCCTCGCAGGTGCCCTCCAGAGGCTGCCCCGCAGCTTGCGCGACATCGAGCAGGTTCTGACCTTCGGTTCCTTCGACCACTTGTGATTTGCCCTCGGCATTGATGAAATTGACTTTGATCATAACATCGCCTCTGCTGCCCGGTTGATTGCCTCTGCCGCAATATCAATCTCTTCTGCCGTCGTATAGCGGCCAAAGCCTAACCGGATCGAAGATTTTGCTTGCGCGTCGGTCAGGCCAATGGCGCGCAGTACATGACTTGGCCGCCCAGAGCCGCTGGCACAGGCGCTACCGGCGGAAAAGGCGATGTTGCGGCATTCGGAGATGAGCCGCGCGGCGTCGATGCCATCACGGCGGATGTTGAGATTGCCCTTATAGCGTTCGGCGGCTGGGCCGTTGATTGTCCAGTCGGAAAACGCGGACGTCCCGCGGTCCCAAAGGGTAGCAATGTGCGCCCCGTCTGATTCCATCCGCTCCGCTGCCAGTTTCGCTGCCGCGCCAAAACCAGCGCATAAAGCGGGTGAAAGCGTGCCAGAGCGCATACCCTGTTCTTGCCCGCCGCCGAGCATTTGCGGCGAAAGTTGCACGCCATCGCGCACCCATAACGCGCCGATGCCCTTTGGTCCGTGGATTTTGTGGGCGGAAATGGCAATCATGTCAGGACCGTCAGGAATGGGGATGCGACCAAAAGCTTGCACTGCGTCGCATAGGAACAGACCGCCTTGAGCGTGGGTTGCGGCAGCGAGTTCGGCGACGGATTGAATAATTCCGATTTCGTTGTTGACCAGCATGACAGCCAGCAGGCCCCTATCACCGTTCGTGTCGAGCATCGTCGAGACACGTTGCGTCGGTCCATTCACAATAGGTCTCTCGACTGGGCTCGAGGCGAACGGGATTGGGAGGGTACCCCCCTCTGTCACAGCCAGCACCTGACCATGCAGCGCATGAACGCAATCCAACACAGCGGCATGTTCAGTTGCCGCCGCACTTACCGGCAGACCACACCCAAAAATCGCCAGATTTATCGCCTCGGTAGCGCCGGATGTGAAGATGACGCGCCCACCTGTTGGCAACAATGCTGCAACTTGGTCACGCGCTACCTCGACCCCCGCCGCCGCTGCCCTGCCTGCTGCATGCGCACTGTGCGGGTTGGCAAAGCCGCCTTTCAGCCACGGCTCCATTGCCGCAAACGCTTCGGGGGCAAGCGGCGTCGTGGA
>JAZKGS010000099.1:2781-18634 GCA_040385805.1 Pseudomonadota bacterium
CTTTCAGCCACGGCTCCATTGCCGCAAACGCTTCGGGGGCAAGCGGCGTCGTGGATTGGTAATCCAGATAGATCATGCGGCTTTTGCGCGCGTGGCGATGCTGCGCCAGACGTCGATAAAGCGGGCGACGTCGCTGTCATTAGTATCGGCGCCAAAGCTCACGCGGATAACTTCGGAAGCCGACTTTTCATCCCAGCCCATTGCGCCCAGCACATGGCTGGTTTTGAGCGTCCCTGACGAACAAGCACTACCAGCCGAAACCGCAATCCCGGCCATGTCGAAATTGATTAACTGGCTCGATGCAGCAACACCGGGCATGCGGTAGCTGCCGATCGTCGCCAGCCGGTTGCTATTGGACGCCACGACCATGCCGCCGGATTCGATAATCGCGTCTTCCAACATTTTGCGCAGTCGAACCGCATTGTCCATCCAGGAAAACCCCGTCTCAAGCGCGGCAGCAAATCCAACCGCTGCAGGTAGATTCTCCGTGCCGCGCCGATAACCCTGCTCCTGACCGCCAGTTGGTGACAGCAGTCCAAGATTGCGCAGTAGCAGCGCCCCCATTCCGGGAGGCCCACCCAATTTATGCGCGGATACTGCTATCATGTCCGCGTCGGGTAGCGGCAGCTTTCCTGCGCTCTGCGAACAATCGGCGATGAGGATGCCACCCACATCCCGAACGGCCATCGCGATATCCGCCATTGGTTGGATAACGCCGGTTTCATTGTTCACCGATTGAACGGCAAACCGCGCTTTTCCGGTTATTGCATTAATGTCGACATAGCCATCGTCCGTGACCGGCAAGCGGTTGGGCCCGGCAACCGCAAGCACCGCGTCATGCTCAACTGAACTCGCCACTGCCGCATTGCCCCGAAGCCCAAGCGAAATCGCCTCGCTTGCGCCGCTCGTCAAAATGACTTCTCCATCCCAATCCAGCGCAGCTGCAATCCGTCTGCGCGCGTCCTCAAGTGCAGCGCGAGCGGCCCTGCCCTCTTGATGCGGCGAGGACGGATTGGCCCAGCGCAGCATCGCGTCGGCCATCGCTTCCCGCGCCGCCGGGATGACCGGCGTCGTGGCTGCATGATCGAGATAGATGCGTGTTTGGTTGGGCATAGGTTCCATGACAGTTGCGAAAATCGTCACTGCTTCTATATAGCGCTTCCAATTCATGCAAAGCCCGAACCGTCGGGCATCGCTCGGCACACATTCTTAGAATCGAACAATTATATGCCCGCCATTGCTATTCCCGGTCCAGAAGGCCGCCTCGAAGCCCGTTTTTCGCCACCACCGCGCCCAAGGGCACCGATTGCAATGATATTGCATCCGCACCCACAAGCGGGCGGAACGATGAACGACCGCATCACACAGCAGCTTTACAAAACCTTCGTAGCGCGCGGTTTTGGCGTTTTGCGTTTCAACTTTCGCGGCGTTGGCCGCAGCGAAGGCGAATTTGACAATGGCATCGGCGAATTGTCCGACGCAGCGTCGGCGCTCGACTGGGTGCAAAGCTTTCACCCGGAGGCTTCCACAACGTGGATCGCTGGTTTCAGCTTCGGTGCATGGATCGGTATGCAGCTTTTGATGCGCCGCCCCGAAATCCGCGGTTTCATCTCGGTTGCGCCGCCGGCAAACATGTATGATTTCAGCTTCCTCGCGCCCTGCCCTTCATCAGGCATCATCATTCAGGGTGTGAATGACGAAGTCGTGAACCCCAACGCGGTGCAGAAGCTGGTGGATAAACTACGCACGCAGCGGCATATCACGATCCATCATGACGAAATTCCACGCGCGAACCATTTCTTCGAAAACGAAATGGACATGCTCATGGCGTCCGTGAACGGCTATCTCGATTTCCGGTTGGATCCGAACTCTCCCATTAAGTGACTTTGCACACAGAGGCGCAGAGGACGCGGAGATTGCTAACGCAAACCGCTCCCCTCTTCTGCGCCTCTGCGTAAATTATTTAGGGTTGTTCGGCTGCACCAGTCACGAGTGATTGGCCCTTTTCATTGGGCACCACCCAAATCGCGACATTGGCGAAAATCACTAAAGCTGCGGCAACCATTAGCCACATTTGCTGGCTCGCTCCATCGCGCCGCCAGCGTTTCCATGCGCCGTAAAGCAACAGAAACGCAGATAGCATGGCGAGGGATAATATGGCGTTGAGCATCACCGCCCCATAAAGATGGTGGATAAGCGGCGCAATCGTGGAAATTCAGCATGGTCTTTTGCGGCGTGCTCCCATAGGGGAAGCGTAATCCGACTCAAGCTGCTACAGGATGTGCTATGCGTATTGCCATCGCCTCAGATCATGCCGCTCTCGCGCTGAAAACAGCGCTGGTCGAATATCTGCGCGCTGCTGGTCACGATGTCGCCGACCTAGGTCCGCATGACGAGGCCTCCGTTGACTATCCCGATTATGGGTACACATTGGCTGCCGCGATTGCCGGTGGCTCGGCCGAACGCGGTATTGCCTTGTGCGGATCAGGCATTGGAATCTCCATCGCCGTAAACCGCAATCCAGCTGCGCGCGCGGCTCTCGTGTCTGAACCACTGTCGGCACGCCTTGCCCGCGAACATAATGACGCCAATGTAATCGCCATGGGCGCGCGCCTGATTGGTATCGAAATGGCGAAAGCCTGTATTGACGCATTTCTCTCGACCGATTTTGGTGGCGACCGGCACCAACGCCGCGTTGACAAATTATCCAACCCAATCACGACCAAGGAACCAGCATGAGCACGCGTCCAGCACACGATCTTTCCGATGTTCAGCCCGACGGCTTCTTCACCCGCGGCTTGGCCGAAACCGATGCCGAAGTGTTTGCTGGCCTCGCACATGAACTGGACCGCGAACAGAACCAGATCGAACTGATCGCGTCGGAAAACATTGTGTCAAAGGCGGTGCTTGAGGCGCAGGGTTCGGTTTTCACAAACAAATATGCCGAAGGCTATCCCGGCAAGCGTTATTATCAGGGTTGCGCACCATCGGACGAAGTTGAAACGCTTGCGATTGAACGCGCAAAGAAGCTTTTCAACGCTGGCTTTGCCAATGTCCAACCGCATTCCGGCGCGCAAGCCAATGGCGCGGTTATGCTTGCGCTCGTCAAGCCGGGCGACACGATTCTGGGGATGAGCCTGGATGCGGGCGGACACCTGACGCATGGCGCAAAGGCAGCCATGTCGGGCAAATGGTTCAACGCCGTGCAATTCGGCGTTCACCCCGAAACGCACTTGATTGATTTTGACGAGGTTGAGCGCCTGGCCAAAGAACATCGCCCCAAGATCATCATCGCAGGCGGTTCGGCCTATCCACGCATCATTGATTTCGCGCGCTTCCGTGCGATTGCCGACGAAGTGGGCGCGATCTTCCATGTCGATATGGCGCACTTTGCTGGCCTTGTTGCTGGCGGCGTTCACCCGAACCCGCTTGAGCATGCCCATGTCGTGACCAACACCACGCATAAAACGCTCCGTGGGCCCCGTGGGGGCATGATCATGACCAATGATGAGGCTATCGCCAAGAAGGTCAACTCTGCTGTCTTCCCGGGCCTCCAGGGCGGTCCATTGATGCACGTCATCGCTGCCAAGGCAGTCGCCTTTGGTGAAGCACTTCGCCCGGACTTCAAAACCTATGCCGCAGCGACAATCGCCAACGCCAAGGTATTGGCCGCAACGTTGCATGAACGCGGTGCCAATTTGGTTTCAGGCGGCACAGACACGCATTTGGCGCTGGTCGACTTGACCCCGCTCGGGATCACCGGACGCGATGCAGACGAAGCATTGGAGCGCGCGGCAATCACTTGTAACAAGAACGGCATCCCGAATGACCCGCTGCCGCCTGTAAAGACCAGCGGTATCCGCGTGGGTTCGCCGGCGGGAACGACACGCGGCTTTGGCGTGGCCGAGTTCCGCGAGATTGGCCATATGATCTCGGACGTTCTTGAAGGCTTGCGTCAAAAGGGTGAGCATGGCGATCCAGCCGTCGAAGCCGAAGTGCGGTTGCGTGTCCGCGAACTCTGCAGCCGCTTCCCAATTTACCCGTCTTGATTTATAGAGGTGACTTACCCATCTAATACACAGAAGGGAAATGACCATGGGATTTTGTAACGAATGTAATGCGGCATATGGCGAGGGCGCGAAGTTCTGCCCCAATTGCGGGGCAAAAACGCCCGAACAGCTTGCCGCCGAGAGCATACCCAATCAGGCACGCCATTATGTCGGCGAGGCTGCTGACGAGCTTTGGGGCGCTACCAAGGATGCGTTTCACACCGGCAAGCATCTGGCGGATCAGGATACCGTCAAGAAAGTTGCTGGAGGTGCAGCGATTGGTGCAGCGGCAGGTATCATTGCCCCCATCGGGCTTGCTACGGGTGCGTTGATTGGCGCGGGCATTGTCGCCTACCGGCATGTGAACAAGAAAAAGAATCAGGAAAAATAATTGCGCTGCCCATTTTGCGGAAATGACGATAGCCAGGTAAAGGACAGCCGTCCCACCGAGGACAATAGCGCGATCCGCCGTCGGCGGCAGTGCGAAGGTTGCGGTGGGCGGTTCACAACCTTTGAGCGCATTCAACTGCGTGAGCTTTTGGTGATCAAGTCCGAAGGCAAGCGCGAGCCATTTGACCGGGAAAAGCTGGAACGCTCGCTGTCGGTAGCATGCCGCAAGCGGCCAGTGGATAATACGCAAATCGAGAAGCTTGCGTCCGCAATCCAGCGGCAACTGGAAACCTTGGGTGAAAGCGAAATTGAGACCAAACGCATTGGGGAGTTTGTGATGGACGGCCTAAAGGCGCTCGACAGCGTGGCCTATATCCGTTTTGCCTCGGTTTATAAGGATTTCAGCGAGGCCAAGGATTTTGAAGATTTCGCCGGGAGCGTGGTTGAAGCGGCACAAAAATGAGCTCGCCGCCGATTATCATTCTGTGCCGCCCGCAATTGGGCGAGAATATCGGCAAGGCGGCGCGCGCGATGCTGAACTTTGGCCTTACAGAAATGCGGTTAGTGGCCCCACGTGATGGTTGGCCAAACCCGAATGCTGGTCCCGCCGCATCGGGCGCGGACGTTGTACTCGCCAATGCCCAGGTTTTTCCAACGCTTGCAGAAGCGACCGCCGACATCGCCCATGTGTACGCGACAACAGTACGCAAGCGTGGGGTCACAAAGCCGGTCATTACGCCCGAGGCGGCTGCCCGAGAGGTTCTGGGTAATGCCGGGCGAAGTGCGATATTGTTCGGAGCTGAACGATCCGGCCTTGAAAGCGACGAGGTCAATGTAGCCCGCGCGATCATTACCGTGCCGATCAATCCAGAGTTCGGTTCGCTGAACCTGGCGCAGGCGGTTATCCTGTGCGCATATGAATGGTCGAAGACGCAATCGCTGGCGAGCCCTCCCAAAACCGATCTGGAACCTCCTGCGTCGCAGTTCGAACTGGACGGCCTGATTGCACAGTTGGATGCCATGCTTGAGCCGCTGAATTATTTCACCCCCATTGACCGCGCTCCAGTCACCCGCCGCACATTGCGCAATTTGCTCACGAAGCCTGCATGGAATGCCCTTGAGGTGCGGACGTTGCGCGGTGTTTTGACAACCCTAAACAGAAAACGTCCGCCAGAAAATTAAGCTGGTGTCTAAACCAACTGCGTTTTCAGGTGCGGCTGGCGTCCCATTTTTCGAGTTCATAAGCGATGGAGCCTTCCACCAGGCGCTCCCATAGGTCGGCAACAACGTCAACAGGAACGCCTGCCGTATCTGCCGCCTGTTTAACATTCGCCAACACCTGTTGCTTGCGCGCTTCGTCCCTGACGGCATGGCGGTCCGTTTTTATACGTGCCGCGGCATCCATATAGCCAAAGCGAACCGCAAGCAGCGCAATCAGTTGCGCATCAATGGCATCGACGCCAGCGCGGACTTCGGTCATGGTCGTGCATGTGGCGGGTTCAATTGGACTGGCGGTGCTGCTCATTGCAGCGCCTTTAAAGTTCAGCGCCCGCAAAGTCGAGCCAGATGTTGACATCAGGCCCATCAGCGGCCATAGGCGCCGCTTCGCAATCGACCCTGCATTCCGGTGAAGCAGGTGTCCGGCGCATCTTCGATGTGTCGCGCGGTACCGGAAACAACGTTGTTAGCAATTGGAGACTGAATATGTCGATGCGCAAAAGCTCGAAGTATAAACTTGACCGCCGGATGGGTGAAAACATCTGGGGTCGTCCAAAATCACCTGTAAACAAGCGCGAATATGGTCCAGGCCAGCATGGTCAGCGCCGTAAGGGTAAGCTGTCCGACTACGGTATACAGCTGCGCGCCAAGCAAAAGCTTAAGGGCTATTATGGCGACGTAACTGAAAAGCAGTTCAAGCGCGCTTATCAAGAAGCCAGCAACATGAAGGGCGATACGTCGCAGAACCTTATCGGTCTGCTCGAGCGTCGCCTGGACATGGTCGTATACCGCGCCAAGTTTGCACCAACCATTTTTGCTGCACGCCAGATCGTGAGCCACGGCCACATCCGCGTCAACGGCGTGAAGTGCAACATCGCCAGCCGCCAGGTTGCCGTTGGTGACGTCATCAGCCTCGGCGCGAAGGCCAAGGAAATGGCTTTGGTTATCGAAGCCCAAGGCCTCGCCGAGCGTGACATTCCAGAATATGTTGCTGTTGATGGCAACGACAAGGTTACCTTCGCCCGCGTCCCAACGCTCGACGAAGTACCTTA
This sequence comes from Pseudomonadota bacterium, assembly GCA_040385805.1. Classification (GTDB taxonomy): domain Bacteria; phylum Pseudomonadota; class Alphaproteobacteria; order Sphingomonadales; family Sphingomonadaceae; genus Sphingorhabdus_B. Next base: position 9,491 of record JAZKGS010000099.1, read on the forward strand.
CCCAGTGAAGATGGAACCAAATCTGGTCGTCGAATTCTATTCGCGTTAATCCATCTACGAGTTGATGAAAAAGGCGGTCCTTGTGGCCGCCTTTTTTTTTGCACGGTTGGCCTTGCCCCAATTTTGAGCAGTCCTGAGACAATTTTAGTGACGTTGTCCCAACGACGCGTGTCTCCAGATAACTTTTATGTCGTGGTAGCGCTAAAGCGCTTCGTGACATCCGCCCCATTGTTTTCAAATCAATGCGAGACGCTCCAACCAATGGGCATGCGGCGGCAGCTCTATATGCGACTGCGGCGAAGCGTGGCGCCCAAATTCCCCCCATATATCGACTATTTCACAATTAGCTTCGCCTTCAAAAAATCAGAACTTTTCTGAAGCATATCGGCCCTTACCGACCCATCTTCTAAATAATGATCCAGATTTTTGTATATGAAAAGCTCCGGTGAGGCCCCTGCATCCTTAAGCTGATCAGCCATAAACTGTGCTTGCGCGACATCCACGTTGCGGTCGAGATCGCCATGGAACATCATGACTGGTGCAGAAATTCGCACGGCATTTCTGGCAGGCGAGCCTTCAGCGATATGGGGCCCAGATCCGATAAAATCGCTGGTCACACGGTAGCTCATATATCCGCGCTCTTGCTCTTTCAATTTGGCAAGGTCGGTAACAGGCGCTACCGCCACGATTGCCTTAAACAAAGTGGGATCCAGTACCGCCGATTGAAGCGCTGCATAGCCACCGTAAGACCAACCAAATATCGCAATTTTGTCAGGTGCAGCTATTCCTTCTGAAACTAGCCAGCGTCCGCTGTCGTTCACGTCTCCAATCGCTGTTTTCCATGACTTGAAACCGTTTTGTTGGTACCAGCCATCACCATATCCCGCAGACCCCCGGTAATTAGGTTGCAACACGGCGAAACCTTGATGCGCAAAATATTGTGCGAGCCAGTCAAACCCCCATTCATCGCGCGCACTGGGTCCACCGTGTGGCATGACAAGGCTAGGAAGACCTTTCCCTGTGCTACCAGCGGGTAGGGTAAGATACCCCGGGATCACCGTCCCGTCAGCGGCCTTAATACTGACTGATTTTACGGGCGCAAGCTTGTAGCTTGCCAGTTCGGGTCTGCTTGCAAACAACGGGCTCAAGCTTTTCGATGTTTTATCAAAATAATAATATTGTCCCGGGTTTGTATCACCGCCCGCCCAAATCACCAGTTTTTGCCCGTCCGCACTCATTCCCCCAAAATTGATTAAGCCGGCGTCAGGCAACGCCTTTGAAAGCGATGTCCCAAGCTTTTTCAGGGCTGGGTCGAAATAAACAGCTTCCCGCTTCTCTGTTGCATAGCTTACCCCGATGACCTGTCTTTGCCTGCCCAGCCTAATGAGACCGTCCACGTCGACATCCGGTCGGCTGAACACGAGCGTTTTGAAAAGCGAGCCATCCAGTTTAACCTTATAAAGGGCCAATCTGCCGTCCGTTTTTTCAAAGCCATATGCCACGTCCTCGGTCGGGTCGACAGCATACGGGTTAAAACCACTGTCATTGGTGGAATCAAATTCGCTCAGCAACAGCCATTCGTTTTGCCCGGATTTGCGGTACAGATAACGCCGCACGCCACTGTCATAGTCAGATGTCGTTTTGACGACACCCATAATCCGCACATTACCAAGACCGTCGCTGATATATTCGCTTGCCAACCGCGATGGGGCGACCACCATCTTTGAACTCAAGGTACGTGTGTCTACCCGATCTACGCCAAAACCGTCCTTCGTTTTGACGACCAGTGATCCGATTTTGCCCTCCGGCACGTATTCGCGCCCTAACAAAACGGCGCCATCGTCTGTGGGTAGCAGGTCGACAAGATTGCCACCGAAAAAGGAAATACGCTCGGCATTCGCGCCCTGCCGCACGGACACAAGTTTTAGATCGGTCCCGTCGGCATTGATGGCGACTAAACGACTGGCGACCATAGGGTCACCATCTTTGCGTATCACCATCACAATACTGCAAATTAAACGCGCATTAGAAACCCATTCGCAGGAGGATAATCGCTCAGGATCGCCCGACGCCGCCAGTGCAGCTCGAGGCGTCGCACGATCAACAAGGTTCACGGTATATAACCGGCTCCCCTGCCCGACTGTTGGAACAATATAAGCTATCTTATTGCCGTCGGGGGACAACGATATGTGCTGGATAGCCTCGCGGGCACCAAACTGCGCCGCAGATTTGTCCTGCGCCGTCAGCGCTGCGGGCGTCAAGATTGCCAGAAGACAGCCAACAAATCGCATACTTTTTTCCCCCGTTTTTCACCACCAAACATGACCGCTAATTTTGATACAGCAAGCACAAAGCGCCTATCACGCGGTAAATTCTTTATAGGACACTAAGGATGATGCATAACGGGGTAGCCTCGCACGTAATTGCCTAACCGGTCCCGGCAAAACTGCCGCCCTCGCGTAATGTCGCTTTGAACCGAGACCCTCGACATTTGACGCTGAGGCCTTTTTTGTTTGAGCCAGAAGGACGGGTCTGGCACAAGGCGCGCAATAATATTTCCTCTTAGGAGAATTTGATGCGCCTGCTTTCCTTGGCTCTTGTTTCCGCGCTTGCCCTGACCACCGCTTGCCAAAAAGCGGACACACCTAATGTTGAAACATCGGCATTACCCGAGATTGAAGTCCCTGCCTTGTCCGAAAAGACAATGAAGGACGTCACCCGCGAATTGTCGCTCGACACCTATGAAGGCCGCGCGCCGGGGTCGGCTGGCGAGGAAAAGACCGTCGCCTTCCTAATCTCGAAGTTCAAAGCCGCAGGGCTTGAGCCGGGCAACAATGGCAGCTGGACTCAAGATGTTCCACTAATCGAGATCACTGCAAAAAACGTCTCGGCACTCAGCATCGCGGACCGCAGCGGAAAGGCGATGTCGTTTGCTTATGGCAGCGAATATGTCATCGGCAGCTATCGCGAAACGCCTAAAACCGAGATCAAGCAAAGCGATATGGTCTTTGTTGGCCACGGCATTGTCGCCCCTGAAAAGGGCTGGAATGATTATGCTGGTGTCGATGTGAAGGGCAAGACTGTCATCGTGATGGTCAACGACCCTGATTTCGAAAATGCCGACCTTGAAGGCCCTTTTGGCGGTAAGGCGATGACCTATTATGGCCGCTGGACATACAAATATGAGGAAGCCGCGCGCCAAGGCGCAGCCGCGGTGTTGATCATTCATGACGATGCCCCTGCCGCTTATGGCTGGAACGTTGTCAATTCCAGTTGGACAGGAACGCAGTTCCTTGCGCAATCGAAAGATGGTGGCAAAAGCCAGACGCAAGCAAATGGCTGGATCCAGAAATCGGTAGCGAAGGAAATCTTCGATGCGGCTGGCCAAGACCTTGAAAAGCAAATGGCCGCTGCAAAGCAACAGGGTTTCAAGCCAGTGCCGTTAAACCTGACGGCGTCGCTTAACTTCGAAAACGACATAGCGCGCAAGGCCAGCAAGAACGTCGTTGGCGTCATGAAAGGCACCAAACGTCCCGACGAATATGTGCTCTACACTGCGCATTGGGACCATCTGGGTCGCTGCACAGCGGCTGCCGATGGCGATGACATCTGCAATGGCGCAGTTGACAACGCAACCGGCACCGCAGCACTTGTTGCGCTTGCCGAGGGCTATACCAAAGCTGGCGCGCCCGAGCGTTCGGTGGTGTTTCTTGCGGTTACTGCCGAAGAAAGCGGTTTGCTGGGTTCCAAATATTACGCCGAAAATCCTATTTTCCCGCTGTCACAGACCGTTGGCGGTGTGAATATGGACGCGTTTTCGATGTCCGGCCCCGCCAAGAACTTGACCGTGATTGGCAAAGGCAAATCCGAGTTGGATGCGTATTTGGAGGCGGCTGCGAAATCAGAAGGCCGCACACCTGAAATGGAACCTACGCCGGAAAAAGGCTTCTACTACCGTTCCGACCATTTCAGCTTCGCCAAGCTTGGCGTGCCGATGGTTTATTTCGAAGGCGGCGATGATTTAGTCACTGGCGGCAAGGCTGCGGCCAAGGCAGCGGCCGACGATTATGAAAAGAACCGCTATCATGCTCCAGGCGACGAATTTGACGAAAATTGGGATTGGTCCGGCGTCATGTCCGACTTGAAACTCTATTATCGCGTTGGCCGGATGCTGGCGATGAGCGATACATGGCCGAACTGGAACGAGGGCGATGAATTCCGCGCCGTTCGTGACAAAAGTCGCAGCGGAAAGTAAGACTATGACCCTCCGCATGCCCGCAGAATGGGCGCCGCATGAATCCGTATGGATAGGCTTTCCCAGTTCAGCAGATGCGTGGGGAGAGCCGCTACATCGGGCGCAGCAGCAAATCGCCGAATTTGCCAATGCTGTTCACGCCTCTGGTCGTGGGGAGCGTGTGCATGTGATCGCCGGCAGTTCCGAAGCAGCCATTATTGCCGCTGATCTTGTCGACGGCGGCATTCAAGTTGAACAACGGCATATCGGCGATGTCTGGCTGCGGGACACTGGCTGTATTATCGTGAAGGACGGCGAGCGCCGGATCGCCCGCGATTTCGGCTTTAATGGGTGGGGCGGCCGTTTTGATTATCCCGGCGATCAAACCATAGGCCATCAACTCGCCACCGAGGCCGGGTTTGAAATCACAAAGGCCGATTGGATATTGGAAGGCGGCTCAATAGATGTGGATGGTGAAGGTCTTGCCGCAACGACTGTTGACTGCCTGCTGAACCCGAACCGCAATCCAACGCTCGATAAGGATGCGATCGAAGCAAGGCTGCGCGATGACCTTGGCATCGATCGTTTGCTGTGGTTGGGCGATGGCCTCGCCAATGATCACACCGATGGTCACATCGACAATCTCGCCCGCTTTGTGGGTGTGAACCACATCCTTGTTCCGCAAGGCGACGGGTCAGATGATCCCAACAGCGCGGTGTTCGACGACGCCCGCAATCGTGCCGAAGCATTTGGATGCCGCGTCAGCCTCATGCCCTCGGTCGGGCGCTTCATGCAGGACGGGGAAGCGGTTCCTGCGAGCTATATGAATTTCTATATCGGTAATGCCACAATCGTCGTGCCAATCTATGGCGCGAAGAACGACGACGCCGCGATCGCCACTTTGGCGGCATTATTCCCTGACCGGCAAGTTGTCGGCGTGATGGCGGACGCCGTCTTGACCGGCGGCGGCAGTTTTCATTGCTCAAGCCAGCAAGTTCCAATTTGACTGTATTTAAATTCCACACTCGGATAGCCATATCCACCGCATGCAACCAAGGAGAGGATTTCCCATGAAAAAAGCTTTTCTATTCGCCCTCGCAGCCGCCACTTTGGCCGTTCCAGCTATCGCCGACCACCATGGCATGAAAAAGGCCGACCACGACAAAATGCATAAGGCGCATCAGGATCGTCTGGCCAAAATTCTTGCCGACCCCGCCCGCGCCAATGATGCAAAGCGCGACAAATATCGCCACCCTGCCGAGACGTTTGAATTCTTTCGCATTCATCCCGATCATGTTATCGGCGAATATGCTCCTGGCGGTGCCTGGGTATCGCGCATCCTTGGCCGTTATGTGAACGAAAACGGCAAATATACTGGCCTGTATTTCGGCACAAAATCGTATTTCAGCGACCAGCAAAAGCAAGGCATTGCCGCGGCTATCACCAAATTCCCTTCGGATGTCGCTGCGGTTTCCGGTCGTCCAGCAACTGATTTCAACGCCTTTTCCATCAGCGAAATTCCTGAAGGTGCAAAGGGCACATTTGACCGTATCCTGGTGATGCGGATGATGCACAATATGATCAATTGGAACATCGCAGATTCCGAAATTAAAGCTATGCGCGATCTGTTGAAGCCTGACGGCCTTCTCGGTATTGAACAGCACCGCGCCAAAGCCGACGCCCCGTATAGCTATACCGATGGCACCAAGGGCTATATGCGCGAAGCCGACATCATCAATTTCATGGAAATCCATGGTTTCGAACTCGTCGCAAAGAGCGAAGTAAACGCCAACCCCAAAGACAGTGCAAATTGGCCCGATGGCGTATGGACATTGCCACCTGCATTGCGTTTGAAAGATGTTGATCGCGCAAAATATGAGGCGATTGGCGAAACCGACCGGATGACCCTGTTGTTCAAAAAGCGCGCTTGATAATATCGTGACGGCATTTGTGGTTCGTGCGATCCTTTCGGGGATCATCATCGCATTAATTGCATATGTCGGCCGAAAAGCACCGGCAGCGGGCGCGTTAATCGCCTCGCTGCCGTTGATTTCTGTGTTGGGCATGATTTGGCTATGGCGCGATACAAGTGACTCGCTGCTACTTGCCAATCATGCTGAAGCGACATTTTGGTATGTTCTGCCAAGCCTGCCCATGTTCCTGCTCATGCCATGGCTGTTGCGCGCGGGGCATGGCTTCTGGTTCGCGCTTTCATGCGGCATAGCGATGACATTTATATTGTATCTGGCAACAATCGTCATTGCGGCACGTTTCGGGGTCCGGCTATAGTCGCGGCATGACCAGAGATATCACTGTTGCTGCGTTGCAACTGCCCTTGTCGGCCAGCGAAGCCGAAAACATTGATGCCGTAAGCGACCTTGTTTCGCAGGCAGCCGACCTTGGCGCGCAAATCATCCTGCCGCCTGAATTGTTTTCTGGCCCCTATTTCTGCAAAACGCAGGAGGAGGCGCATTTCGCGCTGGCCCACCCAACACTGGAACATCCAGCGGTTAAAGCGATGGCAAAGCTCGCCAAGCGCCTCGATGTTGCCATTCCTACCAGCTTTTTTGAACGCGACGGCGCGCATTTCTACAACAGCATTGCGATGCTCGACCCGAACGGGGAAATCATGGGCGTTTATCGCAAAAGCCACATTCCCGATGGCCCGGGCTATCAGGAAAAATATTATTTCCGCCCCGGCAATACCGGGTTTAAAGTTTGGGACGTTTTCGGCACGACGATTGGCGTCGGCATTTGCTGGGACCAATGGTATCCCGAATGCGCGCGGGCCATGGCGTTGATGGGCGCTGAGCTGTTATTCTACCCCACCGCCATCGGTGCAGAGCCGCAGGACACGACGTTGGACACACGGCACATATGGCGGCGGGCAATGGTCGGCCATGCCGTATCGAACTGTATGCCCGTGATTGCGGCCAACAGGGTTGGCAGCGAAGACGATCATGGCCAGACGGCGCAAAATTTCTATGGCACCAGTTTCATCGCCAATGAATGGGGCGATGTGGTCAGCGACCTCGACGACGCTGAAACCGGCATATTGGTTTCGACCTTCGACCTTGACCAAGCGCGGGCGCACCGTGCCAGCATGGGCTTCTTTCGTGATCGAAGGCCACAACTTTACAGCCGCCTTGCCGAGGATATCTGATCTGTCGCATCTTTATCTCCTTGGCATTGGTTCAAACCAGCCGCATCCAGTGATCGGCACGCCAAACCGCATCATCCCGCAAGCGATCGCAGCATTGGAAATGGACGATATCGATGTGTTTGCGCACTCCGCGACCATCCAGTCGAACCCGATGGGACCATCATCACGCCGCTTTGCCAATGCAGCAGCAGTCGTTTCAACCGACCTTGAGCCGCCTGCTTTACTTGCGCGCCTGCATGAGATCGAGAGTCACTTCGGCCGGGTCCGGCGCGGCCAGAGCTGGCGCGCGCGCGTTTTGGATCTAGACATATTATTATGGTCCGGCGGCATGTGGGCCGATAGCGCTCCTGCACTTTCCATACCCCATCCTGGCCTGCGTTCGCGCGGATTTGTGCTCACGCCCGCCGCCATGGTCGCCCCTGATTGGCGCGACCCGGTGTCGGGCCTGAATATTCGTCACCTGCAATCGCGATTTAACCGACCAAAGGCGCTTGACCGCACCCCACACCGCCATTAGGGGAGGCGCTCTCCTTTGAACCCGTAACGGTTCAGGTCGGGGGCCCTTAGCTCAGTCGGTAGAGCAACTGACTTTTAATCAGTAGGTCGCTGGTTCGAACCCAGCAGGGCTCACCATTATTATGATGGTGATGAAACGCGGTGATGCCGCACCCCTAACAGCCCGGACACCGCTAGAAAGATCCCGGCACCTCACGCTGTGCTGTGCTGGGGTTCGCTGGTGGCGGCAACACGCGACGTTGAGTCTGCGAGGATGTACTTTGCGCACTTTGCGCAACCGCGACGGGCGTACAGCTTCGGCCAGCTACGAAATCCAGCGCGGTACGCAGCGATGCCTCTTGCGGGTCGCCCAAGGGCCGCGTGATGTCATCGGCAGCGGCGCAGGTGGTCCGCATCGTGCCAGCAAGCCCGGAAAAATAATCACCCTGTCCGGATGCGTTTTCTTTTGCAAAGGCAACAACGCGTATCCGGTCGTCGCAAGCGGCTTGGTCGACAGCGATTTGACCAACCGGTTTGCCGAAAGTGTTGCTGCCAATCAAAGCGGCGTTCACGCCAAGAAACGGTACGAAGCTCGCCATCACCAGTTCACTGGCAGACGCCGTGGCGCCCGTCGAGATGAAAGCAATCTTTACCGGCGAGACCGATTGCGGCTGTGGCGCGAAACGCCGCGTTTCATTGTTTGACGCCTTGGATGCGCGAAAACGGGTCACTGTGAAAACGTCGCTGGTAAAGCGATTGCCGCCCAGCAAATCACCCATCAACTCCGCTGTCGAGACCAACCCGCCGCCATTGTAGCGGAAATCGATGACAAAGTTGGTGATGCCTTGCGCCCGGAAATCGTTGAACGCCGTCCGCAGTTGATTGTCCGCAGTGGTAATGAAAGTGCGCATATTGATGTAGCCAACGCGCTGGCCGCCGCCATTATCAATAACTTTCACGCCGTAGCGCGAGGACAGCGGATCAATGTTATAGTCCGCTTTGACAATAGTGACATTGCGGGTGCCCGCTGCGTCACTGATGCGCAGGACACGGCTCGTGCCGACCGTGTTTGGACCTAAAGCGCTCGAGATTCCCGCAGATCCTTGCGCTGTCAAGATATCCGAAACCGACCTGAGGTTCGAGGAATCGGTGCCGATCGACAGTATTTCCGTACCGCGGTCTATGCCCGCTGCAAGAGCAGGCGCGCCTTCAAACGCTTCAATTACAAATACGCGGTCGCCTTGGAAAGCAA
>JAZKGS010000100.1:0-3508 GCA_040385805.1 Pseudomonadota bacterium
GCTTTGGCCTGACGCCATTGTACCTGACCCATGCCGATATCTGGCGCGCTGGCGAGATGCTGCGCGAGATCGTTTTAAGCTGCAGTTATCGCCAGCCAGAATTCGCTGTGCGGTATGCGGTGACATAGGCGACCACTAGTCCCCACCCGTCGCTCCAGCGCAGGCTGGAGCCTATCGCGCTTGGCCGAAAAACACTGCGCTTCAACGCTAGACGGGATTGGCCCCAGCCTGCGCTGGGGCGACGATATTTTAACGCATCTATCGTCAACGATAAATGCCAATTCTCTGGCTGACAGCGCCCCCCCCCACTCTGCTAGGCGGCGCGCATGCTTAACCTCAACGGTATCACCGTGCGCCTTGGCGGACGCACTATCCCTGACCGCCATTGGACGAGAGCCTGCTTTGCGCCGCAAGCCTAGTTGGGTAACAAAATTATTTCCCACTCGCCACGTTTAAGATCGCTCGACGCCGGAGAAGGTATCTATCTCCTCCGGCCGAGCGTTTTAAATTAGTCTTGTTTTTTCTCGTCTCTCTTGTTGTCACGTTCGGCGCGATCTTTTCCAAGGGTATAACCACCACCGATTACGATCGGGAGGGCAAGCCAAAACCATCCGCCGTGTACGCTGTCAATTTCGCTCGAATTAAGTTCTTTGATCATAATACGCTCCATCTCTTGAGTCGCGGGCATTATCTCGTTCCGCACGGTCTTTTCCCGCAGCATATCCGAAAACAATTACGAGGATAAGGGCGATAACGAACCAGTGCTTTTTCAAGCTTTGAAAAACACTTTGATTTTTCGACAGTTCAGACACGATTGTTTTCATAACCGACTATCGCGGCGAGAGCACCGGCAGTTGCCACAACGGCACCTTTGCACGTATTACTTTTTGAACAGGCTTTAGCGGCCGCCACTGCGACAGCAATTGGAACAAGCGGACCTACGCCGCCAGCAACTTGCTCGACTTCCTCAAAGCTCAATTCCTGAATTCCGCCAGCGGGTGCAAAGGCGGTATTATGATCCATATACGACATATACTCTCCTCCATTTCAGAATTGCCGCTTCATCGCGGCATGGACGTGGTAACTCTGCCTCCGCCAAATAGTCAAACGTCCGGCGGGCTCTAACTTTCGTATACTAATCATTGGTATATGAAAACTTGCGGTGCCCGCCGGACGGCTTCCATTTGGGCTTTCGTAATTCGACCGCCGCGCGGGAACGACAGGCGGGATAGGCCCCAGCCTCCGCTGGGGCGACGCGGGTTTTCCCCCTCGGCATTGGTCGCACATATATGAAATTCTCTGACTGACAGCGGGCGTCCACTCTGCTAGGCGGCGCGCATGCTTAATTTGAACGGTATCACCGTGCGCCTTGGCGGACGCACTATCCTCGACCACGCCACGGCGGCTTTGCCACCTTATAGCCGTATCGGGCTGATTGGGCGCAACGGTGCCGGTAAATCGACGCTGATGAAGGTGATGATTGGCTCTTTGGAGGCCGATGACGGGTCGCTGGACATGCCAAAAGGCACGCGCATCGGCTATATTGCGCAGGAAGCACCTGCAGGCGATTCCACGCCGTTTGAAACCGTGCTTGCGGCGGATACCGAACGTGCCGCGTTGATGGCGGAAAGCGAGCAGGAGGACCTTGACCCTGACCGCATGGCCGAGGTGCATGAACGCCTGATTGCGATTGACGCTTATACTGCGCCAGCGCGTGCCTCGCGCATTCTCGTCGGCCTTGGCTTTGACGAAGAGATGCAGGGACAGCCGCTGGACAGTTTCTCGGGTGGCTGGAAAATGCGTGTGGCGCTGGCGTCCTTGCTTTTTTCGCAGCCCGATCTGTTGTTGCTCGACGAACCATCTAACCACTTGGATCTTGAAGCGACGCTTTGGCTGGAAAACTTCCTCAAGGGCTATCCGGCAATGATGGTCGTGATCAGCCATGAACGCGATTTGCTCAACAATGTCGTCGACCATATCCTGCATTTGGATAATGGTCAGGTCACGCTATATTCCGGCGGTTATGACTCGTTCGAGCGGCAACGCGCCGAACGTGCCGCGCAGTTGGCGGCGGCGAAGGCAAGCCAGGATGCGCAACGTGCAAAGCTGCAGGAATATGTCGCGCGCAACTCGGCGCGGGCGTCGACCGCCAAGCAGGCGCAGTCCAGAGCCAAGGCGCTGGCGCGTATGCAGCCCATTGCCGCGATGGCCGAAGACCCGACGTTGAGCTTTGACTTTCCAAGTCCTGATGAGCTGAAACCGCCTTTGGTCACGCTTGATCTGGCGAGTGTCGGTTATACCGAAGGCAAGCCGATCCTTCAGCGGTTGAACTTGCGGATTGATCCCGATGACCGGATTGCGCTGCTCGGGCGTAACGGGAATGGCAAGACTACGCTCGCGCGATTGCTCGCGGCGCAGTTGACGCCGATGGAAGGGCAGATGAGTTCGTCGGGCAAGATGCGCGTCGGCTATTTTACGCAATATCAGGTCGAGGAACTTGACGGCGACGATACCCCGCTTGAGCATATGACTCAGCAGATGAAGGGCGCGAGCCCCGGCGCGGTCCGCGCGCAACTGGGCCGCTTCGGCTTTTCAGGCGCAAAGGCGACAACGAAGGTCGGCAAGCTGTCGGGTGGTGAACGCGCGCGGCTAGCGCTGGCGCTGATCACGCGGGATGCGCCGCATATGCTGATCCTAGATGAACCAACGAACCACTTGGATGTCGATGCGCGTGAGGCGTTGGTGCAGGCGCTGAACGAATATGAAGGCACTGTCGTTCTGGTCAGCCATGACCGCCATATGCTTGAGCTGACCGCTGACCGGCTTGTTCTGGTCGACGGCGGAACCGCGACCGAATTTTCTGGAACGATCGAGGATTACACCGACTTCATCCTTGGCAAGGGGCCAGCAAAGGAAAAGGTGTCGAAAGCCGATCGCAAGGAAGACAAGAAAGCCGCCGCTGCATCGCGTGAGGCGCAAGCCAAGCTGAAACGCGATGTGAGTGACGCCGAGGCGGACCTTGCAAAACTTGAGGTCGTGTTAAGTGCGATTGACCGCGCGATGTTCGACCCGGCGTCGGCGTCGAATGAATATAAGGACCTGACGATGGGTGAATTGTCACAGCGTCGCGGCAAGATTGTAGCGGCGCAGGAAGCGGCGGAAGCGCGCTGGGTTGCGGCGAGCGAGGCTTTGGAGAAATAGGGGCAGCCATCTTGACCAGAAGGTGACCGCCCCTTCCACTGCTCTGGAGAATTTAATCTCGCCAGCTTTAGTAGATGCCGCCAATGTTACGCCGCCATTTGAAAAACACACTGTCAATCGCCCCCAAAACGGATGAAAATCCCGCTTGGTGGTGAGAACCACTCCGTAACGCACCATCCCGTCGCCATCGGTGATCCAGCGACGGTTGCACCAATATTTTGACGCCAAGGCGCAGAGGACGCAGAGCCAATAGCCTTGGGTCTCTGTTATCTCAGCGATGATGTGGGTTATCCGGGCGCTTTAGAGT
>JAZKGS010000100.1:3608-6075 GCA_040385805.1 Pseudomonadota bacterium
GAAAAACCGCTGTCGCTCCGTCGGCTGCGCATAGACGCGCAGGCCATCGTCCACAAACGGCAGATCAATATCCAGCAACAAATACAGGTCAGCATAGCCGTTAAACGCGTCAAAATACGCATCACGCCGATAGCCCGCCTCTCCACCGAACATCATGTCCGCCCACACAGCGGTAATCAGCGGATCGGTATCAAACAGCACAAACCCAGCTCCAAGCTGGCCCGCACGTGCGGCAGCGGCGCGGTTCATGGCGTCTTGCGTTTGCGCGATGTGGATGAGTTCATTCATGCCGATGTCGGTGCCATGCGCTTCGCAATAGGCACGGCCATATTCGGGCACGACTTCGCAGCCCAATTCTGCCGCAAGCCGCGTACCTAAAGTAGACTTGCCGGTGCTTTCGGGGCCGTGGAGGCAGATGCGTTTCATGTCCGCCCCGCCTTGCGCCATTCAACGAGGCCAGCAACCGCGAGTATGAGGAACACGCCATATAGGCCAGCGGTCAGGTATAATTCTTTTGTCGCGTAAAGTGGTATTGAGATCAGGTTTACTACTATCCAGAAATGCCAGTTTTCAACAAAGCGCCTTGCCATCAATATCTGCCCCGCAACGGAAAGCATCGCAACCGATGCATCCCAATAGGGGTAGCTCGCGTCGGTTTCCGCGTGCATGACCGCGCCCCAGCCCCAAATGGCGGCGACCGAGCCAATGATCCATAACCCATAGCCAAAGGCGGGTATCCGGCGGACGATGATCTCCCCGCTGTCCGCTTTATGGCGGGTCCAGCTCCACCAGCCATAAAGGTTGACGGCGGCAAAGAAGATTTGCAGCCCGGCGTCGCTATAAAGCTTTGCGTCGCGGAATATGAAAAAATAGAGCGACACCATGACAATCGCCACCGGGAAATTCCATACCGAGCGGCGGATGATCAAGATGATGTTGGCTATGCCAAGCAGAACGGCAATGATTTCTAGCAAACTCATTGGTGGTGACTTAACGCCCCTGCGGCCTGACGCAAGCGCGCCGCATCAATGGGGCTGGGTAAGGCTGAATTCCCCGAATACGCTACCTTGGCCATGCGTCGCTCCGGCTTCTTGAAACAATATGCCATCATCAATCGACTGGCAGCCATCTAGGATGATGCGTGATATCCCCATCGCCGCGACCAGATTAACGAGTTTCTGGGCTGGCAAAGCGGGGATAACGCCCGCCCGCACCATGCCGGTCAGACGGGGGTCAAAGCGAACCACATCGACATTATGCACTAAGGGCCAAAGCGCAGGAACAGCGGCATAACCAAATCCATCGAGGCCGACGCTACAGCCAACGCGCCGCCAGTTTTGCATCGCGCCGCCAATGGCACTTTGGGCCGCTCGACTATCTGTCGCAGACAATAAAATGCTGACATGCGTGCCGTGCGACAATAACGAACGCAAAGCCCACACCATCTGGTTTGAAAGCTCCAGTTCCACGAAAATGTCGGTCGGAATTGACAAAAGAATTTCCGGCAAGGACAAAAGTCGGCCAGTTGCCAATATATATTGAACGTCAGTGACAGACAAAATATCCGGACTCGGCAAAAAACTATATTGGTCGCACGCCATATATTCAAAGGCCGTAACCTGGCCGTTGCGCAGGTCGACCACTGGCCGTGATGCAATGATCGAAACCGCCGATGGCCGAATATCATCGTCAGCGTCGAGCAAGGACAATTGCTCTGGAATTTTTGGCATAATAGAGCGTTGAACTACGCTCTGACCTTTAACATAGTCTGAACTTGGCGCACTTGGTTTAAGGCTTTGCGTCGCGCAAAATGTTGAATATCGCTAGTTATTCCGGGCGTTTCGGCGGTTTATACCGCATTTTTGCATTGCCCGTGTTAAGAAATATTTATGTGCATTTGTTAAGATCGCGCGGAGTGTTTGACGCGGGCTGTGTGCCGTGTAAACCCTCACTTGAGGGAAGAGGAGAGGACCATGGCAAGTAAGGCGGAAACAGGCGGCAACGCAAAATCGGACAAGAAGAAATCGCAAAAGAAAGGCGCGCCGTTTTCAGGTGTGGCAGGCGCATTTGACGTCGCCAATGACGCTACCATGGCGTTGGGGCCGCTGGCCGGATTGGCGCGGGAGGATTTTATCGGCGCAATTGGCCTGATGCTTCGCCAGACCGCGACGAACCCAGATAAGGCATGGAAGGCAACGACCAACTTCTCCGAAGATGTCGTCAAGATCATGACGGGTAAATCCGACCTTGCGCCTGACCCCAAGGACAAGCGCTTCATGGACCCGGCGTGGACGTTCAACCCCTTTTTCAAGGCGGGCGCGCAATATTATCTCGCGGTGCAAAAGGGCGTCAAAAGCTATATCGAGGATCTCGATCTCGACGCGCTGGAACGCGACCGCGCGAACTTCATTTCCCAAATTATCATTGACGCGATGTCACCGACCAACAGCCTGATCGGTAACCCGAC
>JAZKGS010000101.1:0-1852 GCA_040385805.1 Pseudomonadota bacterium
GCATCTCCGACAGTCAGCTCCCCGCCCATAGCGAGGGCCAAACGTCGCGAGATATAAAGGCCAAGTCCGCTTCCGCCGTCACCCGTCCGGCCCAAACGTTCGAACTTTAAGAATATGCGCTCGCGGTCGGCCTCTCGCACGCCGCTGCCTTGATCTGAAACCGAAATTACCGACCAATGGGGTTCCGCTGAGATGTCCATGTGCACTTCAGTGCCGTCGGGAGCATAACGGATTGCATTCGTCACCAGGTTGAGCATGATCTGCAACACGCGCCGAAACTCAGCGGTGGCATTAACCTGCGTGGAATCATCGGGTACCCGCAGTCGGATACTGTGATCAGCAGCCTTAAGCGCCAAAAGTCCCGCCACGCGGCGCGCCATGTCGCCAAGCTCGATTTTATCCGGCGCCGTGGTGAACCCGGGGCGTTCCACAGCCTCCAAATCGCCCAAGTCTTCTACCAAAGCGGTTAGGTGACGCGCAGCATTGGCTATGTCACGGGCGTAAGTCGCGTAATTATACCGAACTGGGCCAAGAAGCTCACTACCGATGGTTTCGGCATTGGCGACAATCCGGCTCAGCGGTTGGCGCAGCATCGGGGCAAGGTTTTTTCCGAATAATGCACCTGAGATCAGCTGGTTTGAAGTCTTCTTGCCAGCTTTTGAATCAGGCGGAACTTTGGCAATAAACAAAGTATACGCCTGAGCCCGGCCATCAATGTCTCTTTCGGGCTCCCCCCACAACAGTACATCGCTATTGTTTCCCAGTCGCGTGCTTATCTGGCCAATTGGAGCAAAATTTTTAATGTCGCGTACATATTGGGCTGCATTGCTTCCCATCAATCGATCAAGGACATCACTGGCTGTTGCACCAAAATCCTGATGATGAATGATGTTGCCGATAGGGCCGGTAGCCCGGACAAGACGGAGTGAATGATCAAAGCTAAGGGTTAGCGTCTCATCAAGGCTTTCTGTCCACCCCAATTTCGAGGTCGCAACCAAATCGCGCTCAGCCTTGATCTTCCAGCTCAGTATGGCGATGCGGACGTTTTCGCCTGCTGGCTCAGCTTCAACCCAAAGATCGAGATTTTCAGAACCATCGGACACCGTCACGGCCCGCGCAAGGCGCATTTGCAGCCTTGAAACGATTTGGACAACTCCGAACAAGGCGGGACAGGCGATAATACCGCCATTCAGGCCGCCAGCCCGCAAATGCAGCTTTGTCAGTTCATCATCTGCACGCAACAGATGGCCGTCGCGCGACAATTCGCCGGTGACCGGCTGTGCCAATGTTGCGGTGGCCGTCATTTCAGCCCAAAAGTTAAAAGGGAAAGCCGGGACGCCGACCATCCTGCAACCGTATCAAGCGCTGCTCGTTGACCGATGCCGGCGTAGCTTGTTTCAAAAACAGCCGCTTCGCGCGGGGTTAGCATCTGGCTGCGCAAATCCAGTAATATCCGCAACGCATCTGGTTTTGATATGCCAACCGCAGCAAGCATGATCATAAATGCAAACGCAGATTCAAAATCCATAATCCGCAATATATGGTCATGTTCCAAGTTCAGTTTAGCGCTGAGTTGTGCGGCAAAAAGATGCACGCCACATGTATGCGGGTCCAAAAGATCACTGCGCATTTCATCGTCGAGAAAATGAACGATTTTGCGCGCTGCTGCTGGCGCGGTGCGCGCTTCGTCATATTCTGCAATAAGAGCGTGTGCTGCCTTATTTACGTCTTCGGAACGTTCGCCTTCGGACACTTCTAGCGCCGCCACCACCCGCCAACAACTCTTGTGCAGCAATTCTGGCGGCAAGTTCAGATAGGTCTGCCCTTGCGCGCGAAGATGCAGGCTGTCTGC
>JAZKGS010000101.1:1952-17546 GCA_040385805.1 Pseudomonadota bacterium
TCCCGAATGATTTGAAGCAGCTTTACGGAAACCGCACTAATCGTAGCTTCGGACGGCGAAAGTGTCGCCGAGGGGAAAATGACAGCCGCCACATCCAGACACAAAGCGTCAGCATCGCGCGCATGGGCGGTCGCGATTGAAAGCAGATCATCATTGTGGCCAAGCGGTTTGTTCAACGCCAATCCCGTGCTGTTATCAGCCAACGCTATACGGTTTTTCGGTTAACGCGGCTTTAAGCTTGCTTTGTCTTTTTGCCGCTGACGTCATAGCGCAATCTTACAACAATCAATGCGCTTAACTGAAACACCATTATCC
The DNA here is from genome assembly GCA_040385805.1 of Pseudomonadota bacterium. Lineage (GTDB taxonomy): Bacteria > Pseudomonadota > Alphaproteobacteria > Sphingomonadales > Sphingomonadaceae > Sphingorhabdus_B. Next base: position 2,268 of record JAZKGS010000101.1, read on the forward strand.
ATTGCAATGTGCTGGTAAGACCGATCAAGGCGGAACCTATTGCGGCAAAGATGGCAAGCGCTGCAGGCGAATTCAGCACTTGCTTGGCCCAATCCGGCAATTCCATTTTCTGCGTTAGAAAGCCAAGCGAGGCCACCGCAAAAGCCGCAAACAGCCCGTCATCACCGTAAGGGGAAAGCAGATAAACGGCGCCAAACATCGCGAAGATCAACAAGGCCCAAGTGACGAGGGATAGAAGTTGGACCTGATTACCACCATCAGCATCGTCGGTCACCGCCAGACGCAGGGAATTGCCGGCTACGGCCGCGACCGCCGCCACGCAAGCCGCGGTTGCAAAACCACTCATGGCTAAGCCAAAAGCGACCAATGCTATGACTGTACTTGCACATTTCGTAATAGTTACAGCCATTGGGCTTTGCCAAATGATGGGCACCAAGCGCGCTAGTATCGGGCCAAACAAGTGGGTTTCAACGAATCCCGAACGACTTGCCACGCGCCGGCGGAGAATTTGGCGGCTGAGTTCCGAAAAATCATGCGCGCCGGTCAGAACCGTAAGCGTGCCGTTGTTGACATGCTGTTGAGACATGGGGCGAAACGGAACCTTGGCCAAGACCGCCTGACGCAGCAGGGATGATATGATGCTCCAATCATCCGGCAAGTCTTTCAACGTCGCGATTGTGTCGGCTCCGACAACCGAAACACCAGCCCAACGCGTATTTAAATCAATCCGTTCGAACGCTGCATTTTCGTCACGGCCATCCACAGTCGCAACAAAGGTGTCCGCTGATTTCAATAGCGTTTCGACTAACCCCAACTGAACATATAACTGCCCCGATTGCACCCAAACGCGGTCGCCAGTTTCCATGTACCGTTGAATATCTGCGCCTGTACGGACAAAATCGACCACCTGATTTCTGCTACGGCAGTTGTCCGCCAGGGCGATGAGTGATCCGTCGACATTCTCAACCTCAATCAGGAATCTGTGAATGCCTGCACGCGCCAGCGTCGCTATCTGATATTCGATCAATGACCCGCCAGCAAGATCCTGCCGCGCAGAGGCAATCTGTGTTTCAACACCGCCGCTTCCGTCACCTGCGACGGATAGCAACGCGATTGTTGGTATATTTTGAGAACGAACGGTCACCATGTGTCCGATATGAATGTTAGCGCCATTTTGCCAACAATAATGTCGCGGTGCGAAGCTCTATTGAACTTGAAAGCCTATAATGGCGTCAATGGCGGTGTTCAGTTTGCGAACGACAACTGGGTCGCCCGGGGCACCATCGCTTGCCTCGTCTGCAAGTGCCATCAACTGAGTCGCGCCGAAACTTGCAGCCAGACCGCGCAAACGCCAGCTGGAATATCGCCAGTTTGCGTCGCAACGGGAACGGGACAGCAAGCTGATCTGACGCTTGGCGCTGTCAATGAACGACAAACGCAATTCCTCAATCAACGCAGTATCATCGCCGACTGCGGCCTTTAATGCTGTGTCAAATGCGCCATAATCTACCGACATAACCTTGTGCTACACCGAATATCGTTAAGTTTGCGTTTCGCTACGGGAATAATGTGTTAAATAGTTCGGCATGACCATCCGCTCCAAAATCATTGGCCTTAACCGCCAAACCGCCGACCACGCAGACCAAGATACGGTGGCCGAAAACACCGACGGCGTTCCGGAGGTCGTTTCACAAGATGATTATGTCGAAGCGTATGCAGATTACGCGGATGAGACGGCAGGTCGTTCGGGAATACTGCAGTATGTCGTTCCTACCCTGTTGTTGGTCAGTTTTGTCGGGTGGTCGGTGTTTTTTGGCCTCACATTTTGGCCTGAAGCTCAGTCGGGTATATCCAATGACCGGATAATAGCGCTCGTTGCGACTTGGTCTGTGCCCACGCTGTTGATCGCTGTCTTATGGTTGCTGGCCATGCGCAACAGCAGCCGGGAAGCCATACGTTTTGGAAAAGTTGCCACCTCGCTGCGGACCGAAAGTGACGCACTTGCGATACGGATGCGCACAGTAAACGAAGAAATCTCGCTCGCACGGGAATTTCTGTCGCAAAACGCCCGCGAACTGGAAACCGTTGGTCGCCAGTCCTCGCAAAAGCTTGTGGAATCGGCCCAAATGCTATCAGCGGCACTGGCAGACAGCGATGAAAAGGCAAAGACGCTTGAATCAGTGAGCAATGCTGCAAATACAAACCTGGAACAGTTGCGTAAGCATCTGCCAGTGGTCACCAGCGCAGCTAAAGATGTGACCAACCAGATTGGAAGCGCAGGCAATAATGCGCAGGTTCAAATCAAGGCGTTGATTGCTACCCTTGAGCGTGTGAGCGACGCGGGCAAATCGGTGAGCGAATATATCGATAATGTGGAAGCCCGCGCAGATGACCTGACCGTGAAGTTGGAAAGGTCGTTAAGCGGCAGTGCTCAGTTGCTCGAAACCAAAAGTGCGGAGGCTCTTGATCGAAGCGCCGAAATGGCGACTCTCATGGATAGCGCATCGCAAGCAATCTCTAGCGGCATCGCGCAAGCATCCGGCGACATCGACACGCTTTTGGCCGGAAGCAATGCCAATATCCAGTCGAGCCTTGCCGACCTGCGCCAGGCGTTGGGTGCCATACAAACCCAATCGGAACAAGAAGAAGCCCGCATACAGGCGATGATCGCAACAATTAGCGAACATATTCAAAACAGTGCAGCACAAATTTCAGAAGTTGACCGCGCCGCTACTGACCAAACTTCCAAACTTGCCTTTGCCGTATCCGCGCTTGGCGAAAGCACCCGCTCAGTGGGAACTGCCCTCTCCGATAACCAAGCAATCACGGCAAACCTCATCGGCCAGTCGGACACATTGATACAGTCGCTTGGGCAGGCTAATCAGGAGATCAGCAAGAACATTCCCGCTGCGATGGACAGTTTCAACGTCCGCATGGCAGAGGGCATTGCTCAGGTTAAGTCCGCTCTCTCTAACGCAGAAACGCTTGAGGATATGAGCGACGTGATGCTTGAGAAGCTTAATGGGCTCGAGCAACTTATTGCCACACAGCATGATGCTGTCGGCGCTCTCATGGCCGAAAGTGAAGCCCATTTTGCTGCGCGCCACGAACAGGTAGATGCCCTCGGCGCCTCGCTTAAGCAGACGCAAGCCTTGCTGGAAGACATGTCCGGTGACGCAAATGAAAGGCTCGTCACGTCGCTGCTGCGCGTGCGCGAAACAACCCGTGCCGCCGCTGAAAGCAGTCGCAAGATCCTCGACGACGAACTGGCGCATATCGCCGAACAGTTGACTGAACAAAACCGTGAAGCACTGGCTAACGCCCTCGACGCACAAGTGGCGTCCATGAATGACGCCGTGCAAGATGCAATTACGCGCAACATTGCGCTGTCGGAAACGGCTGCATCGTTGGTGGTGAAGCAATTGGGCGAACTCGACGAGATGACGACGAGCCTTGAGAGTCGTATCGCTGATTCCAAAAATAGCTTTGAATCGGTGCAGGAAGACAGCTTTGCCCGGCGCATGCTGCTGTTGACAGAATCGCTTAATTCAACCGCAATCGATGTTGCAAAGATATTGTCGAATGACGTGACAGATACCGCATGGGCAGCCTATCTGAAAGGCGACCGAGGCGTGTTCACGCGCCGGGCCGTTCGGCTTCTGGATTCCAGTGAGGCAAAGATCATCGTCAAACATTATGGCGACGACAGCGACTTCCGCGAGCACGTCAATCGCTATGTCCATGACTTTGAAGCTATCATGCGCCTGTTGCTGAGCACACGCGACGGCAACGCCATTGGCGTCACTTTGCTCTCGTCGGATATCGGGAAGCTTTACGTGGCGTTGGCGCAAGCCATTGAACGACTGCGCAAATAAGGCTTAAACGGGCGGCTTAAACAGTGCGTCAAAGCTATCACGATTGATCCAGCCATACGTGTAATTCGCATAATATAATGCGAACAACGCCGCAGACAGCAATGTCGTTCTCATCAATATCGTACCCGGCTGAAAATTGCCCGGCGCGCTGTCCGCCTGTCCTGGTACCTTGGGTAGACCAAGTTCATCATGCGTACGCACGCCAATCGGCAGTATGACGAACGCCGTCATCACCCAAAATAATGCGTATATGGCAACAATCGACGTCCAGCTCATGCGGTCTCCACGATTAATACATCAACGATTGGCTTCTTGCCCGTCCAGCTGACGGCCACACGGCGGACGGCCAAGCGCACAGTCTCCCGCAACTTGTCATAATCGCCGCGATGGTCCTTCACGGCCTTAACCGCAGCGGCGGTGGCCTCTTCCAGAAAGTCTTCCAGATCTTCTTCAATCGGCACGCCATGCAAACGGATTTCGGGATTTCCGAGCATTCTGTCCTTCGCATCCAGCGCAAAGGCGACGGAAATCAGCCCATACCATGATAGTCGGCGGCGTTCGTTCAATGTCGCGCCGTCAGCGGCGATGATGGTATCGCCATCCAGAATTAATCGTCCTGTGCGTTCTTTGCCGATAATCTGGGGCTCACCGGGCGCAAGCCGCACAACGTCTCCATTGGACTGGACAACTGCCTTTGGCACACCATGTGCGCGGGCAAATCGCGCCTGCTCGGCCATATGACGACGTTCGCCATGTACAGGGATCAGGATTTCAGGCCGAACCCAATCATACAGCGCAGCAAGTTCCGGCTGACCCGGGTGGCCCGAAACATGCACATGCGCCTGCTTTTCGGTAACCGTCAGGATGTTGCGTTCCGCCAGCTTGTTCATGATGATACCGATGGCAATTTCATTGCCGGGGATCTGCTTGGAGGAGAAGATGACCGTGTCGCCTTCTTCCAATTTCACTGGGTGATTACCTTCTGCGATACGCGCCAGAGCAGCGCGCGCTTCGCCCTGCCCGCCAGTGGCGACCACAATCACTTCATGGCGCGGAAGGCTGTCGACGCTCTCCATATCCACCGTCTTCGGCATATCTTTTAAATAACCATTGGCCTGCGCTGCCTCAATAATCCGGTGCAGTGACCGCCCGGCAAAACATAAAGTCCGTCCGCTTTCGCGCGCCACTTCGCCCAAGGTCTGCAACCGTGCTGCGTTGGATGCAAAGGTCGTGACAACGACCCTGCCCTTCGCAGCCTTGACTGACTTGAGCAGGTCATCCTTGACGCTGCCTTCGCTGCCGCTGGTTTCGGGATTAAAGACGTTGGTGGAATCGCACACCATCGCCAAAACTTCGCTATCGCCAATAATGGTGAGCGCGTCTTGCGTCGACGGCGTGCCCAATACGGGTCTCGGGTCCAGTTTCCAGTCACCTGTATGGAAAATTTTTCCATAAGGCGTGGTGATCAGACATGCGCTCATTTCGAGAATGGAGTGCGCAAGCGTGACGAATTTAAAATCAAACGGCCCCATGGAAAACGCGCCTTCCATCGGGATCACGTTCAGCTCAACGACGTCGGCGATGCCTTCTTCCTCCAGCTTGCCCCGGATCAAAGTCGCCGTAAATGGCGTCGCATAAAGGGGCACGCCGAGGTCAGCGGCAAAATAAGCGACTGCACCGATATGATCTTCATGGCCGTGAGTCAGCACGATGCCAAGCAAGTCGTCCTTGCGCTTTTCGATAAATTCGAGGTCAGGCAGGACCAGGTCCACGCCGGGATATTCAGAATTGGCAAATGTGAGGCCCAGATCGACCATCACCCATTTACCCTCGCAACCGTATAAATTTACGTTCATTCCGATTTCGTTGGACCCACCAAGGGCAAGGAAAAGCAGCTCGTTTTTTGGGGTCGTCATCAGTTAATTTCTCTATTCCTGTACAAAAGCGCCAGCCCCCGCAGCGTTAAATCGGGTTCTACCCGGTCGAATAAATGGCCATGTTGCTGAAACAGGATGGCGAGACCGCCGGTTGCAATGACCGACACCGGTTCGCCAATTTCAGCTTTCATCCGTGCGAGGATCCCCTCGATCATCGCCACATAGCCCCAATAGATGCCAATCTGCATTTGTCCAACAGTCGTTGTGCCAATAACGCTTTCATTTGGTGGCGGTTCGATTGCAATTCGCGGCAACATGGCAGCAGCGGCGTATAAGGCATCAAGCGACAGGTTGACGCCCGGCGCGATGCTACCACCGCGATAGGAGCCTTCTGGGCCGATATAGTCAAAGGTTGTGGCCGTGCCAAAACTAATAACGATTTTGTGGCCTTCAGCGAGTGATTGTGCCGCGATCGCATTAACTGCGCGGTCGGCACCTACGGCGTGCGGTTCGGCCACGCGTAGTTGAATGCCCCAGCCAACTGCCCCGCGTCCGGCCACAAGCGCCTCACAGCCGAAATAGCGCGTCGCCAGCAACTGAAGATTATGCAAGGCGCGTGGGACAACCGTCGCAATGATGACCGCGTTGATATCCGTCCGGCGGAACCCTGCCATCTGGATCAGTTGGTCAAGCCACACGGCATATTCGTCAGCCGTTCGCCGCGCATCGGTCGCAATGCGCCATCGCTGTAATATTTCGCCTGCGTCATCAACCAATGCAAATTTCACATTGGTATTACCCGAATCAATCGCGAGCAGCATAGCTCACCCCACTTAAATTAGAAAAACATCGGCGGCGTGAATGGCACGAATTGAACCATCCGCCAAGCGAAGCTGCAACGCGCCATCCTCATCCAGCCCGGTGAAAAGCCCATGCAATTCTTCGCCATCAGGCAGTTTTGCCGACAAGGCCGTGCCCCGTGGGTGCGCGTTCGCCTCCCAATAACGCAATATGGTCTCTAGCCCTGACTGACGCCAAATGCCGAGATAGCGCGCAAAGGCATCGGCAATAATCTCCGTAACGGTTTGCGCATCGGGAGGCGTTGCGCCTAGTGTCAGTAGGTCAGTCACCTTTCGGTCAAGATTTTGCGGGTGCCAAACGAGGTTAAGGCCAATGCCGACGACAATGGCGTCCGATGTACGTTCGAGCAATATTCCGCACAATTTTGCACCATCGCGCGTGAGTATGTCATTGGGCCATTTGAGGGAAATGCCGACTTGCGGTGCAATCTGCCTGATTGCGTCGAACACCGCCACTGCGGTCACAAAGGCTAGGCTTGCTGGCGACGGGTCGCTGTCGCGCAATCGCAGTATCGTGCTGGCGAATAGATTACCCTCGGGGCTTTCCCAATTGCGACCAAGTCGACCGCGCCCGCCATCTTGCGCATCCGCGCGAAGCCATAATCCTTCAGGTGCGCCTTGCGCCGCCCGCGCCAGTAAATCCGCGTTCGTGGATCCAGTGAGCGCGACTTCTTCGAAGATTGGCGTCAGAAAAGCGCCCTCGCGGCATATGCTGTCCAAATCCCGAGCGCCGGTATCGCGAAATAACCCAGAGGCGAGTTCGCAGCGGCAAGCAATCCACCGGTCCAGACAAGCACCTTATCGTCGCTTTCGGCAATGACGTCGGCAGCGTCATCAAAATACATGACCTTGACGACCTTCAGATAATAGAATGCACCGATCACCGACGCCGTGATGCCGATAACCGCAAGTGGCAGCAAATTAGCGGCAACGGCGGCGTTAAATACCACCAGCTTGCCCCAGAAGCCAAACAATGGCGGGATACCGGCAAGACTGAACATAAAGATCGCAAGCGCTGCCGCAAGCGCAGGGCGCGTTTTGGATAGGCCAGCGATGTCGGCAAATTCCTCGCGGTAGCCGCCATCATGGCCCTTCAACTGCATCAGGCAAACAAAGCTGCCCAAGGTCATAGCGACATAGATCACCAGATAGACCAGCATCGCAGCGATGCCCTGTTCAGTGCCAGTGGCAAGACCAATCAGAATGAAGCCGACGTTGTTGATCGAGCTATAGGCCATCAGGCGCTTAAGGTTTTGCTGCCCAATTGCGCCGACTGCGCCGATGATGATCGACATCAATGCAACCGCGATGATGATTTGCTGCCACACCAATATTTGCGAACCAAAGGCCTCGAGCACGATGCGGATGGTCAGTGCAATTGCAGCAACCTTTGGCGCGCTGGCGAAGAAAGCTGTGACTGGCGTCGGCGCGCCTTCATAGACGTCAGGCGTCCACATGTGGAACGGCGCGGCGCTGATCTTGAACGCAAGGCCCGACAAAATGAACACAATGCCGAAAATCAAGCCGAGGCCAACGTCAGTATCCATGGCGGTGCCAATAGCGGCAAAGCTGGTCGAGCCGGCAAAGCCATAAACCAAGGACGCACCAAACAGCAGCATCCCGCTGGCCAACGCGCCAAGGACGAAATATTTAAGACCAGCTTCTGCCGAACGACCATCGGAGCGCACAAAGCTTGCAAGGACATAGGCCGACAAGCTCTGCAGTTCGAGACCGATATATAGAGTGATCAGGTCCGTCGCCGAGACCATAACCCCCATACCGATGCAAGAGAGCAAGATCAGCACCGGATATTCGGCGCGCATCGCACCTGCCTTTTCAAGAAATCGCGGTGCAATCATCAACGAAATCGCAGCAGCAATGAAGATCAGGATTTTGGAGAAGTTGCCAAAGGCATCATTCACCAAAAGACCATCAAAAGCAGATACATCGGTACCGTTCATCATAAAGCTGATGACAAATGCGGCTGCGGCACCAAGCGCCGCCACTGCCAAAATGCTGACCAAGCGTCCAGCCTGTTCACGCCACGCCGCCAGCAGAAGCAAGGCAAGCGCAGAGAAGCTCAGGATAATCTCGGGACGGACCAATGAGAGAGAAGCGTTCAGTTCCATTATCAATGGCTCCCCTCAGCCATATTTTTCTCCGGACTATGCACCACACGGTAACGCGCGGTTGTCGGGTCGACCAATTTCAGCTTGCTGTCGCCTGCAGGCGCTGCGGGTGCGACGCGGTCAACAATCGTTGCAACGTCGCGGCGAATGGGCGCGAGGAATGTTTCGGGATATACACCCATCCACAAGACAACGACGGCAATCGGCGCGAGCAGCCATAATTCACGGCCATTTACGTCGGACATCGCTGCGGCATCGGCATTGACCTGTGGGCCAAAGGCGATGCGGCGGTAGAGATACAGCATGTAACCAGCGCCAAGGATGATCCCGGTGGTGGCAATAAACGTGGCCCAGGTAGACACCTTATACGCGCCCGCAAGGCTCAAAAATTCGCCAACAAAGCCGCTTGTGCCAGGCAAGCCGACGCTCGCCATGGTGAATAGCATGAACAGCAACGCATATTTCGGCATATTGACGCTGAGGCCGCCGTAACGGCTGATCTCACGGGTATGCAGGCGGTCATAGATGACGCCAACACATAAGAACAACGCGCCTGAAACGAGGCCGTGGCTCAGCATGACAATGATAGCGCCTTCGATGCCCTGTTGGTTGAAGGTAAACAAACCGACCGTCACAATCGCCATGTGCGCGACCGACGAATATGCGATCAGTTTTTTCATATCCTGCTGCACCAATGCAACCAGCGACGTGTACACCACCGCGACCATCGACAGACCGAATACCAGTGGGATGAAGTCAGCGCTGGCTTGCGGGAACATGGGTAAGGAGAAACGGAGGAACCCGTAGCCACCCATTTTCAGAAGTACGCCAGCCAATATGACCGAGCCAGCGGTCGGTGCCTGAACGTGTGCGTCAGGCAACCAGGTGTGTACGGGCCACATCGGCATCTTCACGGCAAAGGAGGCGAAGAACGCAAACCAAAGCCATTTCTGCGCTTCCACAGGAAAATCTGTGTTCAGCAATGTCGGAATATCCGCAGTGCCCGCAAACTGGATCATCCACAGCATCGCGATCAGCATCACGAGTGAGCCAAGCAAGGTGTAGAGGAAGAATTTATACGACGCGTAGATACGGTCCTGCCCGCCCCAGATACCGATGATGAGATACATCGGGATCAGGCCAGCTTCAAAGAAGATGTAGAACAGTAACAAATCCTGCGCCGCAAAAACGCCAATCATCAGCGTTTCCATCAGCAGGAACGCCGCCATATATTCGCCGACGCGTTTTTGAATTGAGGTCCAGCTTGCGCCGATACAAATCGGCATCAGGAACACAGACAGCATGATCAGCGTCAGCGAAATACCGTCAATACCAAGACGCCAGCCAATCGGGCCGAACAAGGTGGCGCTTTCGGTAAACTGCCATTGCGCGCCCGCTGGATCGTAATTGAGCCAGAGAACGACACCGAGGACCAGGTTTAACAATGTAGCTACCAGCGCGACAGTCCGCGCAAGCTCAGCGCGCACGAACAGGCACAAGGCGGCCGCGACCACCGGAATGGCCAGCATGATCGAAAGTACAGGAATATCTGCGGCGTTCATTATACTCTCACCATCATCCAGCTAACCGCGATGACCAGTCCAAGAAGCATCACAAGCGCATATGTATAAAGATAACCCGACTGCATCCGCACGGCCATTTTGCTGCTGAAGGAAACGACAGCGGCTGAACCATTGGGGCCAAAGCGGTCAATGATGCCGACGTCGCCCTGTTTCCAGAACACACGTCCCAACCAGAATGCCGGGCGCACGAACAGAAAGTTATACAGTTCGTCAAAATACCATTTGTTGAGGAAGAAACGGTAAATCGGCGCAAAAGTCGTGGCCAGTCGCTGCGGCGCGTCTTCTGACCGTTGATACATAAAATACGCCGTCGTCAGGCCAATCAGCATGGCAACCGTAGACGACAATTTCACCCACAACGGCACTTCATGCATGGCATGCATCAGATGTTCGTTGAAATAGAGTGTGCTGTTGGCCCAAAACGCCTTGCCAGCCTCTGCTTCAATGAACTGATTATGGAAGACAAAGCCAGCAAACACGGCCCCGATCGTCAGCAGCGCCAGAGGCGTCAGCATTGACCATGGGCTTTCATGTGGATGATAGCCCGCTGTGCCGTCGCCAGATGAACCATGCGCATGTGTTGCGTGGCCATGGCCCGCATTTTCGTGCGCAGGCGCGTCATGGTCGCCGTGATCGTGCATGGCGTGTTGAATATGCTCCGATTGCTCCCAACGCGGCTTTCCGAAGAAGGTCAGGAACATCAGGCGCCAGCTATAAAAGCTTGTGAGCAATGCCGCGATCACACCAATGGCAAAACCATACATGTGGTAAGTAGATTCACTGGCGAACGCAGCTTCAATGATCGCATCCTTGGAATAAAAGCCAGCAAAACCGCCAACGCCCAGAATCCCGACGCCGGTAATCGCTAGCGTTCCGGCCAACATAGCCCAGAATGTGAGCGGGATATGTTTCCGCAAGCCGCCATAATAACGCATATCCTGTTCATGGTGCATTGCGTGGATGACTGAACCAGCCCCCAAGAACAGCAACGCCTTAAAAAACGCATGCGTGAACAAATGGAACATCGCCGCGCCATAAGCGCCAGTGCCTGCGGCGAAGAACATATAGCCCAACTGCGAGCAGGTCGAATACGCGATGACGCGTTTGATATCGGTTTGCACAAGGCCAACGGTCGCTGCAAAAATCGCAGTCGTTGCGCCGACGATCGTGACCACATCAAGCGCAAACTGGCTTGTCTCAAACAAGGGCGATAGGCGGCAAACCATGAATACGCCAGCGGTGACCATGGTCGCCGCGTGGATGAGCGCGGAAACGGGCGTTGGGCCCTCCATCGCGTCAGGCAACCATGTATGCAGGCCAAGCTGCGCCGATTTGCCCATCGCGCCAATGAACAGCAAGATACACAGCAAGCTCATGGTATCAACGCGCAGGCCAAGGAAGCCAATGCTTGATCCGACCATGTCAGGCGCTGCGGCGAGAATCTCCGGGATAGATACGGTGCCGAACAGCCAGAATATTCCAAAGATACCCAACATGAAGCCCAAATCGCCGACGCGGTTTACGACAAATGCCTTGATGGCCGCCGCGTTCGCGCTTGGTTTCTTGTACCAAAAACCAATCAGCAAATAAGACGCAAGGCCAACGCCTTCCCATCCGAAGAACATCTGCACCAGATTGTTGGCCGTAACCAACATCAACATCGCAAAGGTAAACAACGACAGATACGCAAAAAAGCGCGACTGATCAGGGTCTTCCTCCATATAGCCCCAGCTATACAGATGGACGAGCGCCGATACGCTGGTGATGACCACGAGCATAACAGCCGTCAGCGCATCAACGCGTAATTCCCAGTCAAAGGTCAAATCGCCCGACTGCACCCATGTCATGACAGGCTGCACATAAGCGGTTTCGCTGCCGTTCAGGAAGCCGATAAAAATCGGCCAGCTCAGGAACGATGCAATGAACAGGCCAGCGGTCGTGATCGTCTTTGCCGCCATCGCGCCAATGAAGCGCTGGCCCAGGCCTGCGACGAGCGCAGCCAGAAGCGGCAGGAAAACGATGATATGGATTGCAGTCACTGGATGTTACCCCTTCATCCGGTTGACGTCATCAACAGCAATCGTCCCACGGCCGCGGAAATAGATAACCAGGATAGCAAGGCCAATGGCGGCCTCACCGGCTGCGACGGTCAACACGAACATCGCGAAAATCTGCCCGGTCAGGTCGCCCAAGAAAACGCTGAAAGCGACCAGATTGATGTTTACCGCGAGCAATATGAGCTCAATCGCCATCAGGATGATGATGACGTTTTTCCGGTTCAGGAAAATGCCAAGCACGCCCATCACGAACAGGATGCTGCTGACGACGAGATAATGTTCGATACCAATCACAGCTCAATCCCCTGCCCGACGGGCTGATTAACATTACGCGTCGCGTCTTGCGGACGGCGCTGCACCTGGCTGCTGATGTTCTGGCCACGCGTACCATGGCTGCGGCGATGCGTCAGGACGATTGCGCCGACCATCGCTACCAACAGGATCAATCCTGCGGTTTCGAACAGGAACACATATTTGCTATACAGCAGGCCGCCAATGGCTTCGATATTTGGCACTGTCGCCGATGTTGTTGCAACCCCTGCTTCAGGCGTGCCAAGCTGGACCGCGCCAGCCTGATAAGCGCCAATGCCAAGCACCAGTTCAGCCACCAAGACGACCGCGAGCAATATGCCGAGCGGCACGTTCTTGACAAATCCAGCGCGCAATTCAGCGAAATCGATGTCGAGCATCATGACTACGAACAAGAACAAGACCGCAACGGCGCCGACATAGACGATGACGAGCAACATCGCGATGAACTCTGCCCCGATCAGGACCATGAGGCCTGCCGCGTTGAAAAACGCAACAATCAACCAGAGCACGCTGTGCACTGGATTGCGCGCGAAGATGACCATCGCTGCCGAAGCAATGACGATGCTTGCGAAGATATAGAAAGAGACGAGCTGAATCACGATGCGCCGCCCTTAACGATAGGGTGCATCGGCGGCAAGGTTCGCGGCAATTGCCCGTTCCCATTTTGCGCCGTTGTCGAGGAGCTTGGCTTTATCATAGAGCAATTCCTCACGGGTTTCAGTCGCGAATTCGAGGTTCGGGCCTTCGACAATGGCGTCAACGGGGCATGCCTCTTGGCAGAAACCACAGTAGATGCACTTGGTCATGTCGATATCATAACGCGTGGTGCGGCGGCTGCCGTCTTCGCGCGGCTCGGATTCGATGGTGATTGCCAGGGCAGGGCAAACCGCTTCACAAAGCTTGCACGCGATGCAGCGTTCTTCGCCATTGGGATAGCGACGCAGCGCATGTTCACCACGGAAACGCGGGCTCAACGGGTTTTTTTCGAACGGGTAGTTGATCGTCGCCTTTGGCTTGAAGAAATATTTCAAGGTCAGCATGTGCGCCTTGACGAATTCCCACAAAGTGAAGCTTTTGATGAGATGCGTGATCGTGGTCATGCGAAATGTCCTGTGAACATAAGATAGCCGCTGACCAAGAAGACCCAGAACAGCGAGATTGGCAGGAATACCTTCCAGCCCAAGCGCATCAATTGGTCATAACGGTAACGCGGCACAGTCGCCTTCACCCATGCGAAGATGAAGAACATCAAAAGGATTTTGAGGAAGAACCAGATGATGCCTGGAACAGCGTAAAGTGGTGCCCAATCGAAAGGCGGCAAATATCCGCCCCAGAACAAAATGGCGTTGAGCGCACACATCAACAGGACGTTGGCATATTCACCAAGCCAGAACAAAGCGAAAGCCATTGACGAATATTCGGTCTGATAGCCTGCAACGAGCTCGCTCTCGGCCTCAGTCAAATCGAACGGCGCACGTGCGGTTTCCGCCATTGAGCTGATGAGGAACATCACCGCAATCGGGAACAACAAAGGGTTAAAGGCGTATGCGTTGATGAAGCCGAAGATATGGCCGCGCTGACCCTCAACAATGCCGCCGACGTTGAAGGTGCCTGCCCAAAGCACGATGCAGATCAGGATAAAACCAATGGAGACTTCATACGAGATCATCTGCGCTGCGGCACGCATTGCCGAGTAAAATGGATATTTTGAGTTCGACGCCCAACCCGCAATGACAACGCCGTAGACGCCGAGGCTGCTGATCGCGAGGATGTACAACAAGCCGACATTGATATTCGACAACACAACGCCATCCGCGAACGGGATTACCGCCCAAGCCATTAACGCGACGGTGAAAGTAATGATCGGTGCGATCAGGAACAGGCCGCGGTTCGACGCGCTCGGGATGATGGTTTCTTGCAAGAATACTTTCAAGCCATCGGCGAAGGACTGCAATATGCCAAAAGGCCCAACAACATTAGGCCCCTTACGCAGCGCGAATGCGGCCCATAATTTGCGTTCTGAATAGATGATCAGCGCCACGGCCAGCATTAACGGGAAAGCGATTAGCAGGATGCCTGCAATGGTCGCTGTGAACCATGCAGCTTCGTAGTTCATGCCAAGGCTTTGGAAGAAGGAAGTCATTCCGCCGCCTCCAGATATTGCGTGCCGTGTACCAATTCTGCCGAGCATTTCTGCATCGTTTCCGACGCGCGGCAGATGGCGTTAGTGAGGTAGAAATCCTTGATCGGATAATCTGCAATCTTGCCGCCGACATCCGCTGGCAGCGATGGTTCAGACCAACCGTAATTGGCAAGACCTTCAACACCCAGCGCAGGAACAGCTTTCGCCATTTCGGCGCGCAAGGCGTCAAGGCTGTCAAATGGCAGGCGCTTGCCCAAAACGTCGGAAAGGGCCCTGAAAATCGCCCAATCTTCGCGGGCATCACCGGGCGGGAACACCGCACGCTCGCCGCGTTGGACGCGGCCCTCAAGGTTTACATAGGTGCCAGACTTCTCGGAATAGGCCGCACCCGGCAGAATGACATCGGCATGATGCGCGCCATTATCGCCATGGTGGCCGACATA
>JAZKGS010000101.1:17646-19156 GCA_040385805.1 Pseudomonadota bacterium
TTGAAATTCACCGCCGAAAGCGAGGATGTGTCATAAGCCAAGCCAGTCTGGCGGCCCTCAAGCATCGAACTGCCAAACAGTTCACGCGCGGCGAACATCGTCTCGCAATCGACCTGATCGCCGGCCAATACTGCTGCTTCACCAGTCCAATGCGCCTTGATAGCCTCAAATGCCTCGGCCCAGTCTGCGGCGACCAGCTTGCCATTCGTGCGGATATAGGGTTTGTCCAGACGGCGGTGCGTAAGGCCATCGACGGCATGGCGTGTTTTGTCCGACGCCCATTCTTCGTTTACATCATCATTGATACGCGGCAGCGCGCGCAACACGGCCCTGCCCCGGCTATCCAGACGGATATTGGTGCCAACAGCATCCATTACGTCAATGCTTGGCGTTTTCTTCAATTCCCACGGACGCGCTTCAAAAGCATAAGGCTTCGACGTCAAAGCGCCGACCGGGCACAAATCAACGACATTGCCCGATAGCTCGCTCTGCATGGCATGCTCAAGGTAAGTCGTGATCTGCATATTCTCGCCGCGACCAATCGCGCCGACTTCTTCAATGCCAGCCACTTCCTCTGCAAAACGGACGCAGCGTGTGCACTGAATGCAACGAGTCATCGCCGTTTTGACCAGCGGTCCCATATATTTCTCGGTCACCGCGCGCTTGTTTTCTTCAAAGCGCGAAGCGCCGCGACCATAAGCAACGCTTTGGTCCTGCAAGTCGCATTCGCCGCCCTGATCGCAAATCGGGCAATCGAGCGGGTGGTTGATAAGCAAAAACTCCATCACCCCTTCGCGCGCCTTTTTGACCATCGGCGTATCGGTGCGGATGATCTGGCCTTCGGTGGCTGGCAATGCGCATGATGCCTGGGGCTTTGGCGGCCCGGGGGCCACCTCTACCAAGCACATCCGGCAATTGCCCGCGATAGACAGCCGTTCATGATAGCAAAAGCGCGGAATTTCCTTCCCCGCCATCTCGCACGCTTGCAACACAGTCGCGCCTGCAGGGACTTCGAGTTCTAATCCGTCTACGGTGACTTTAGGCATTTTTACTCCGCCGCCTCCAGCATATTGTCGCCCTTGGCGTCGTGAATCCGGCGTTCCATCTCTGGACGAAAATGCTTGATGAGGCCCTGAATGGGCCAGGCCGCCGCATCGCCAAGCGCGCAGATGGTGTGACCTTCAACCTGCTTGGTCACGTCGTACAAGGTGTCGATATCACCGATGTCGGCGTTGCCCGTACGCATCTTTTCCATGACGCGCCACATCCATCCAGTACCTTCGCGGCACGGCGTGCATTGGCCGCAGCTTTCATGTTTGTAGAAGTAGCTCAATCGCGCGATGGCGCGCACGATATCGGTGGACTTGTCCATCACGATGACCGCTGCGGTACCAAGGCCCGAGCCGACTTCCTTGCAACCGTCAAAATCCATCGGCACGTCCATCATCATGGCCGCAGGGACCAATGGCACGGAAGAACCGCCGGGGATGACCGCGAGCAGATTGTCCCA
>JAZKGS010000102.1:0-3689 GCA_040385805.1 Pseudomonadota bacterium
ATGATCTGACCTTCGGCGAGGTTCTGGATGAGGCCAGTGCGCTGTTCTGCGCGTGTTTCTTCGAGGATGGCGCGACGCGACACAACGATGTTGCCACGCTTGCGGTCCATTTTCAGGATGACGAAAGGCTGGGCGATGTCCATCAATGGACCCACGTCGCGTACGGGACGTACATCGACTTGCGAACCGGGAAGGAAAGCCACTGCGCCGCCGAGGTCAACGGTGAAACCACCCTTGACGCGGCCGAAGATAACGCCATCAACGCGGTTGCCAGCGTCGAATTCGCCTTCAAGCACATCCCAGGCTGCTTCGCGACGGGCGCGATCGCGGCTGAGCATAGCTTCGCCATTCATATTTTCTACGCGGTCAACGAAGACTTCTACTTCGTCGCCAACCTTCAGGTCAGCTTTCTGGCCGGGCATAGCGAATTCACGCAGCGCCACACGGCCTTCGGATTTGAGACCCACATCGATGACAGCATGGTCATTGTCGATTGCGGTTACGGTGCCTTTTACGACGCGGCCTTCAAAGCCACCGTCTGCGCCACCAAGTGATTCGTCGAGAAGTGCCGCGAAATCGTCGCGGGTCGGGTTTGGCGAAGTTGCCATAGGTTAGAGTTTCCTTACGTACTTTTTGTCCGGCCAGTCGGTTGGTTCCGACGGTCTTTGACCAGAGTTGCCCTGATGCCCGAATAGCAGCAAAGCGTTCAAATACGGTGCATATCGAACCTAATTACCGCGTCATGCTGAACTTGTTTCAGCATCCATCCATCAACTTAGACCACCGGTCAGCGAGGCGAAATGGACCCTGAAACAAGTTCAGGGTGACGGTGTGATCTATCGATACACTCCGGCTGCTTAACTCTGTCGAAGTCGAGACTCCACCAAAGCTATCGCGGCTTGAACGGCGTCGCCTATAGTCAAATCGCCGGTATCAAGCAATAGCGCGTCTTCGGCGGGTTTTAACGGCGCATCGGCGCGCGCCATGTCGCGTTCATCGCGCGCCCGAATGTCAGCAAGGATATTGGCAAAGTCGATCTCCATGCCCTGCCGTGCCATTTCATCATGCCGGCGCTTGGCGCGTACTTCTGCGGGCGCCGTCACGAACAGCTTCACCTCGGCATGCGGCGCGATGACCGTCCCGATATCGCGCCCATCCAGCAATGCGCCGCCGGGCTGGTTGGCAAAGTCCACTTGCCGCTTGTTCAGCGCCGCGCGTACCGAAGGATGGATGGAAACCCGGCTCGCCAACCCGCCGACTTCCTCGTTCCGCAAAGCGGGGTCATCCAGCAAACCGTCTGGAAAGCTGCATCCGGCCAACGCGTCCAAAGGATCATCGGGATTGGCGTGGTTCAATTGCACTTGCCGACCGACCGCGCGGTACAAAAGGCCAGTGTCCATGAACGGCAGCCCAAAATGCGCGGCCAATGCCTTTGCTAACGTGCCCTTGCCCGAGGCAGTTGGCCCGTCAACGGCGATTATCATTTCGGCGCGCCCGCGTCAGCGCGCCGTGCCATCAGCGCTTTGGTTATGCCGAACAGCGCAATTGCCATCCAGACGATTTCCAACACCATCGTCGGCAAGTTGAAATTGACCGTCAGCGACACCGTCAGCAACGCCGCGCCGATGAAGTTCGCAACGTTGAACCACAATGCATTCATCTGCTTGGTAAGGTTACTGTACGCAAAAGCCGCAACAATGAAAAAGCTGCCGGCAAAACCGATGAGGTCAGCGGCGAAGGGGGAAATATATTCAGTCAATTTTGTGCCTGTAGTTTTTGGAGGATAGCTTCGAAAGTCGGGAAGCTGGTCGCGATGGGTGAGACGTCATCTACAGTCACCGCGTGATAGACATGCTGCCCTGCCACGGCGAAGCTCATCGCGATGCGGTGGTCGAGCGCGCTTGTAACGGTCGCGCCGCCTTCAAGCGGCTCCCCGCCAGTGCCGTCGATGATGAGACCATCTTCGCGCTCCTCAACCTGAGCGCCAATCGCTTTCAGGCCAGTCGCCATCAGCGCAAGCCTGTCGGATTCTTTCACGCGCAGTTCGTCGAGGCCACTTGTCACCGTCCGGCCCTGCGCCACGCTTGCGGCGACGAAGAACACCGGAAATTCGTCAATCATGCTGGGTGCGACCTCGGGTGGCACTTGTATGCCGCGTAACACCGAATGCCGCGCAGTAATGTCGGCTACTGGCTCCCCGCCGACTTCGCGTTGGTTGGTGTAAGTCACGTCCGCGCCCATCAACGCAAGCATCTTGTATATGCCGGTGCGGGTCGGGTTCATACCGACATGGGTAACAGTGACTTCGCTGCCGGGCGTGATAAGCGCGGCGACGATAAAGAAAGCGGCGGACGAGGGATCGCCAGGCACCTCGATTTGCTGCGGCTTTAATTCTGCCTCGCCCATTAGGCGGATGTGCCGCACGCCATCGGCGTCGACATCCACGGTCAAATCGGCACCAAAGCCGCGCAACATGCGCTCGCTATGATCGCGGGTCGGAACGGGCTCGATCACTTCTGTAATGCCTGCGATGTTTAGCCCTGCCAGCAGCACAGCGCTTTTCACCTGCGCAGAGGCAACCGGCAGACGGTAGCTGATCGGTATGGCAGGGACTAACCCACGCACCATCAATGGCAGCATACCACCGGGGCTTGCCGTAAACTCGGCGCCCATTTGGCTAAGCGGTTCAATCACGCGGCCCATCGGGCGTTTGGACAGGCTCGCATCGCCAACGAAGGTCGCGGTCAGCCGGTGGCTGGCAACCAGCCCCATCAATAACCGCGTTGACGTGCCGCTATTGCCCATATCGAGCGCGCCAGATGGCTGCATCAGCCCGCCGACGCCAACGCCGTTCACTGTCCAACTGCCTTCGCCAGTGCGTTCTATATGGGCGCCCATCGCGCGCATCGCGGCAGCGGTGGCAAGAACGTCTTCACCCTCCAGCAGGCCAGTTATTTTGCTTTCACCGACCGCAAGCGCACTTAACATAAGCGCGCGATGCGATATGGATTTGTCGCCAGGAACCTTAAGCGTGCCGCGTAACGGGCCGCTGGGCTGGA
This sequence comes from Pseudomonadota bacterium, assembly GCA_040385805.1. Taxonomy (GTDB): domain Bacteria; phylum Pseudomonadota; class Alphaproteobacteria; order Sphingomonadales; family Sphingomonadaceae; genus Sphingorhabdus_B. The sequence continues at coordinate 3,060 of JAZKGS010000102.1, forward strand.
AACTGCCGGGTCGGGGAAGGGCGCTGTGCATGATGTTTTGCGCTTTGCGGATGATGCGCGATCAAGTCAACGACGACAGTAATTTTTGACAGCGGCGCGTCGCTGTGGCAAAGGCCGCGCCAATTGACGGTGATTCACAGCTGTGCATCGCCTTTCCAAACCAGTTTATAAGGATTTAAGCCCGCCATGATCAAGGCTGAATGGGGAACCAAGCGCACTTGCCCGAAATGTGGCGTTCGTTTTTACGATCTGACCAAGGACGAACCAGTTGAATGCATCGAATGCGGCAACCAGTGGACGCCTGAGCCAGTTCTGAAATCGAAGCAGCCATTGCCGTTTGAAGAAGTCGAAAAGAAAAAGGACGATTCTGATCTGGCCGATGACGATCTCGACATTGATGTCGATGCCGTCGACGGTGACGTTTCGCCAGACAATGATGTCGACTTGGGTGGTGACGAAGATCTTGGCGTTGCCGGCACTGAAGACGAGCCCGACGACATCTAATCTTCGCACTTGATATATATAGGAGCGCCCGCTAGTGGCGCTCCTCACCAAGGCTGTCCAATGGGCGGCCAGATGGGGCCTTAGCTCAGCTGGTAGAGCGCTACACTGGCAGTGTAGAGGTCAGGG
>JAZKGS010000103.1:0-2647 GCA_040385805.1 Pseudomonadota bacterium
TAACTAACAAGTTGGCGAAGCAACTCGGGGGTAATAACAGTGCGGTCAGCCATCAAATTTCTCCCTGCGGTAAAATCGCCGCAACATTGGAAACCGAATAACGCATTTCCGCCGTTTCCAAGCCCGACGAGCCACGGCAAAAGCCATGCGATTGGCGGAAATGCTTGTGGACGCAGCGCTTCACACGCGACTGTTCTGGCGATCGGGAATAGTTTTCCCGAGAAGACGCAATAGCGCAGTCATTCGTGGCCAGTTTGCGAATGCGAATGCCAGTAATCGGCAGTTTTCCGCCATCGGCCCCAAATATCGGATTAGGATTCATCTGACAGCCTTTCAATCTCGGCAAGGATGGCAGGGGATGGCTCGAACCATTCCTTGCCTATAAAGTCCGCAGCAAACTGGAAATGATACGCGCCTTCGCGGTCCATGCCGCCACGCCGAGTTGCCAGCAAAATGCACTCTTTGCCGTGAGCGGTCTTGAGCGACCTCATGCGGGCTTTGATGCAGTTGGTGTAACCAATCTTAATTGGCCCGCCTTCGCCCTTTTGGACAAAGTAAGCGACATCGGTTGTGTCTTGACCGTCAACGCCAGCGTGAAACTTCGCAGCGTAAAAAGCGATTTGCTCCGGAGTGTAGATGTCAGTAACGTAAATTTTAGCCATATCGCACTCCTATGCGGTAGCGGTTAGGGCAGGGGGTCGTTGTCGCGACTTTCCTGCCCAATTTGTGTGTGCCGACATATGTGCCATCGCGAACCGCTGTGGGAATCGCTCTGTGCGCGTTATGCGCGGCGTAAAACTGTTGGAATTGCGGGGGTTTCGCGGTTTTGCGTCTTGACCCTGTGGGGTTTTCAAGACCGTTGCCTTAAACCACTCGGCCACCTGTCCAACTCTTACGGCTTTAGCCATTTTCATCGCCCCCTGCAAGCGGAAACCGCTGTGCGTGTGACGGCTTTTGTGCCGACCCGAATTTGGCTGCAATCTGTTCGTCGGGTGACAAAAACTGCAAATACCATTCGGTTTGGCGGATACTTCCGTGGCCAAGCTGTTGCTGCAATAGATAGATGTTGCCGCCGTTGGCAAGATAATCAATCGCGAAAATGTGGCGAAGGTCGTGAAGCCGGAAGCGCTCGAACGTCCAACCCTGCTTTGCCGCGCTGGTGATTGCCCGTTGCTGCGCCATCTGCCAGTTAGTGCTTGCCTGCTTATAGGGCCGTGCCTCGCCGGTCACGCGGTCAATGGCGGGAAACACCAAGTCTGTAGCGATGGACTGCACCTTGAGGATTTCGATAGCCGCATCATTCAAGGATACCGTGCGCGCCGATCCATTTTTGGTTTCGGTCAATGTTGCCACGCGGCGGCGGCGGTCAATCTGGTTGCGCTCAAGCGTGACGGCTTCCTCCAAACGCATCCCCGTTGCCCGCAGGAAGCCCGCCAGCGGCCTGATATTGCCGTGCGCGCATGATATGCCCAATTCCACAGAACGGGCGCTAGGGCGCTTGAATGTGGGCGTCTTATAGCGCAGCGGGCGCTTTGGAATTGCTGTGACGGGATTTGTGCCAGCCCATTGTTGCTCGATTGCATATTCAGCGGCTTGGGAAAGGGCGGTCAGGTCGCGTTTGATAGTCGGGATTTTCGCACCGGCTGCTTTGCGTTCAGCGATATAGGCCAGCAATGATTCGGTCGTTATGGCATCCCACCATTTGCCCGCGAACGTATCTGACAGCATAAAGATGCTGGATTTGTAGCGGGTGTGCGTTTTGGGCTTGAGCGTCGTCTGGGCGTCATCAAGAAACGCGCCGGTTACGTCTTCGAACTTCATTCGGACAGTACCATGATAGGCGGATTGAGCCTTGAGATACATTTTCAAGCGCGCCTTTGCCTCTGCAAGATTTCCTGTTTGAAGCGACCGCCGCTTGTCCCGCCCCGCCACTTGAATGCGGGCATAGTAAATTCCGTTTCGCTTGTAGAGGTTGTCTGGCATTGTTCCCTCGCTCTAATCCAGCGGGTAATCTTTAATTTGTCGAACGTCCATACTGACCCGAGTTTTGCAGCACCAGGTATCTGCCCACGTTGCGCCATAGCTTGAACGGCCCGCCTGCTAAGGCTGGTTGCGTCCATCACATATTCAACGCGGGCGCGGCTCACGCGTCACCTGCCATGACAGATTCGGTCCAGAGCAATTGCGCCTCGCGTTCAAGGTCAATGCCGTATGTTGCGAAGAAACCGCCATGCCCGAGCGCCTCGACGCTTTCACGCGGGCCGTGCTGGATTTGGTGGTGTCTCGGGCATAATGGCACTGTAAGCTCGTCTGAGCGCGTTATGCGGCCACCATAGACAGGCGCGGTCACATGATGCACGGTCGCCTGATTGCCGCAGACAAGGCACGGCAGCGTTGCTATGCGCGCCATGTGTGCCTTTTGCTTTGCAGGCTTTGGCTTTATCCGGTTTTGGATGACAGGATAGCCCATTACCGCAGCAACACCCAAGCGATACGCCCTGCAATTACTGCAAAGCACAGGCCAACGAAGGCTATTATAATAGCGTCGGGGTTCATGACCTCCTCCATATCCTATCCCACAACGAAGGCCGTAGGGGTGGCAGTATAGTTCCCCGTTGACGCTCTGCTTGCCAAGGGGCGTTGCCCT
>JAZKGS010000104.1:0-3292 GCA_040385805.1 Pseudomonadota bacterium
CATTGGGCCGTTCGTGAATGCGGCGCTTGCCCTCTGGCCTGAACTTGAAATGTTTGACGGCGTTGGTGACATAGGCTTGTGACCGGTCTAACCCGGCTTGTGCCAAGGCAGCATCGAATATCTGCCCCGCAGGCCCCACAAAGGGTCGTCCCTGCACATCTTCTTGGTCGCCGGGCTGTTCCCCTACAAACATCAGTCTGGCGCGCTCTGGCCCCTCGCCAAAAACGATTTGCGTGGCAGGACCAAACAGGGGACAACGGCGACAGCGCGCAGCTTCGGCCTGGAGGGATGCCAGTGTGTCCGCAACAGGTGCCGCAGTCTCTTTTTCAATCATCGCCAGTTCGCGGTTTCGCGCGGATTGGATCAGCTCGGATACCAAGGCTGTTTCCGGCATATTGTGCCAATATTTCTTCGGCATCTCCTTCAACATCGCCTTTACCTTCAGGCGGGCAGGGTTGAAGATCGATCCATAATAAGTTTTCCACTGCTCCTCGATCGCATCCTCAGACGGCGCGTCTTCCTTGCGCGCCGCTGGCCCCTCAAGCAATGTGTCCTTGTCCCAATAAATCGACAGTTGCGGGGTCAGAATGGACCAGCGCATGCCCGCAAAACGGCGGACGAAGAACGACGCGTTGGTGCGGACGATATGATGTTCCGGCTCAAACCAGGCGACATAATGTTCGACACCATCTTCCTCGATCCGCCGAAAGCGCACGAAGGCGCGCATCTTATGGATATCGCGGCGGACGGTTTTCGCCATGATGTCGAGCTTGCGCAACAACGGGTCAGCGCGGTCTCCCATGTGCCGCCGCCCAGCCTTTAGGTCGATGAGCAATTGAAACAACAACCCGAAACGTTCCGGGTCGTTGTGGCAAATGACGGAACGCGAAAGTTCGGCAAAGCCCTTAGGCACGCCGATGGGTGCCGCCTCAATTGCACTTTCGGGATTAGCGAACAGGTCAGTCCGCTGCGTACCCACCTGCCACACGACATCGGCAGGCGTCGCGCCGAGACGCAGCAAGCCGCGACATTGCGCGCGCCAACCGTCAAAATCATCTTCGCTGTCGAGCCGCGCGGTAATCACGCAAACAGTTCCAGTTGATGCACCTTGGGTGCAACCGACGCGCGCAAATGTTCCATATCGGTCAGCGCGCCGGGGCTCCACCCTTCGGCGGTGATGAAGGGCCGGATTTTCGTGACCGACACCGTCAGCCTGCCCACATCCTCCAGACGCAACCGCCGCCAGCGCCGTGCCTTGACGATTGCGTCCACGGCCTTGGTTCCAAGCCCCGGTACGCGCCACAGCATGGCCTTAGGCGCGCTGTTCACATCAATGGGAAACTGCGCACGGTACTTGAGCGCCCAAGCAAGCTTCGGGTCAATATCGAGCGGCAAGTTGCCATCGGCCTCCGCCGCGTCGACGACCTCTTGCGGGGCAAAACCGTAAAAACGCATCAACCAGTCAGATTGATACAGCCGATGCTCACGCATCAACGGCGGGCGTTGCAGCGGCAGAACCGCGCTTGCATCAGGAATGGGACTGAACGCCGAATAATAGACACGGCGCAGGCCAAAGCGATCATAAAGGCCATTAGCGCGGCGCACGATATCGCTGTCCGTTGCGGCGTCTGCGCCAACAATCATTTGGGTGGATTGACCGGCAGGCGCAAAGTTTGGCGCGCTGCGGTATTTTTTCTTCGCGTCGCGTCCATCAAGGATGGATTCTTTCAGCCCACCCATCGCCCCTTCAATCCTCTCTTCCGACTTCTCCGGCGCAAGCTTTTGCAAGCCAGCCCGTGTTGGCAATTCGACATTGATCGACAGACGGTCGGCATGGCGACCAGCGGCCTCCAATAATTCCGGGTCAGCGTCCGGAATGGTCTTCAGATGGATGTATCCGCGAAAGTCATGGTCCTCCCGCAAGCTACGCGCGACCTCGACAATCTGCTCCATTGTGTAGTTCGAGCTTTTAATGATGCCCGATGAAAGGAACAGACCCTCAATATAATTGCGCTTGTAAAAATTGAGCGTGAGATCGACCACTTCCTTAGGCGTGAAGCGTGCGCGGCGGACATTGGAGCTTTTGCGGTTGATGCAATAATGGCAGTCGAAAATGCAGCTATTGGTGAGCAAGATTTTAAGCAACGAAATGCAACGGCCATCAGGCGCGTAAGCATGACAAATGCCCATGCCCTCGGTTGAACCAATCCCGCCCGATTTGCTGCTTGACCGTTTCGCCGTTCCGGAAGACGCGCAAGATGCATCATATTTTGCCGCGTCGGCGAGAATGGCTAGCTTTTCCGATATTTGAATCTGCGACATATGTTCTATATATGTTCTTGATGCGCGGCTGTCTATCCGCAATACAAGTTAATACCCTCCATCGGTCGAACTTTCGCGTGCGCCATTGGTTTACATCGTATCTGCGCTTCCCCATATCTGGTCTCAGAAAAGGAAAAATCTAATCTCCCGAACCGCTGCCCAACATTGGATAGAGCCGCATGCGCATGGCATTTATGTGAAGCCAGCGGATATGTGGATTGACCCGTCGCGCCCCGCCGAACGCGCCTTGGTGACGCACGGCCATGCCGACCATGCGCGCAGTGGCCATGGGTCCGTCTGGGCAACGCCGGAGACGCTCGCCATCATGGCGCTACGTTATGGCACCGAAATGGGCACGCCGATGCCCTATGGCGATGGATTTGAGACCAATGGCGTTAAGATCAGCTTTCACCCCGCCGGGCATGTGTTGGGGTCAGCGCAAATCCTGCTGGAACATGCGGGCGAGCGGGTGGTGGTCACGGGTGATTATAAGCGACGTTTCGATCCGACTTGCGCGCCGTTCGAGGCGGTGGCTTGCGACGTTCTGATTACCGAGGCGACCTTTGGCTTACCCGTTTTCACGCACCCGCCAATCGAGGACGAGATTGGCAAATTGCTCGCCGCGCGTGAGGCCAATACGGACGGCTGCATCGTCGTTGGGGCCTATGCACTGGGCAAGGCGCAGCGGGTGATCGCTGAACTACGGCGCGCTGGTTATGATGCGCCGATCTATATTCACGGCGCGATGCAGAAAATGTGCGATCTCTACGCGGCGCATGATGTGCCCTTGGGCGAACTGATTTTAGCGACCGGACTTGCCAAGGCGGAAATGAAGGGCGCGATTGTCGTGGCTCCGCCTTCTGCAATGAATGACCGCTGGGCACGGCGATTGCCCGACCCGATTACTGCCATGGCATCAGGGTGGATGCGCGTGCGGCAACGCGCGCGGCAACGCAATGTGGAGCTTCCT
>JAZKGS010000104.1:3392-5347 GCA_040385805.1 Pseudomonadota bacterium
ACGGTGAAATCGGCGGCGATCCGCGCAATGGCGGAGGAACGCTTTGATCCACTGCTATTCCGCATGAGCCGCGATTATGTGGGGGACACTGCGGAAACCGTCGCCCTGATGTGGCCAGACGTCAGCGGAGATGTCGTGGCACCGACAGTGTCCGAAGTCATCGACCTGCTCAACAGCACAAGCCGCGCTCGTGCACCCATGGTGCTGGCTGAATTGATGGACAGGCTTGATGCCAATGGCCGTTACGCGCTGTTAAAGCTGGCGACCGGCGCCATGCGGGTGGGCATTTCTGCGCGGCTTGCCAAAACGGCGTTTGGGCAGGCTTTCGGCGTTTCCGTGGATGATGTCGAAGAGGTATGGCACGCCATTCGACCGCCTTATGCCGAGCTTTTTGCCTGGGGTGAGGGCAAGTCCGAACGGCCAGACCCCGCCGACAGCGCGTTTTTCCGGCCCTTCATGCTAGCCCATCCGTTGGAGGACGGTAACGTCCATCTCGATGAATTTGCCGCCGAATGGAAATGGGACGGCATCCGCATCCAGATTGCGTCCACGGGCGGCGAGACGCGATTGTTCAGCCGCGGGGGTGATGAAGTCACCGGCGCATTCCCGGAAATCGCTGCAGCTTTCAACGGTATCGGCGTGGTCGATGGTGAATTGCTGGTGCGCGGCGATGTTCAGGGCGGGGAAGCCGCAAGCTTTAACGCCTTGCAGCAGCGTCTTGGTCGGAAGAATGTGACTGCCGCGATGCAGGCGGAATATCCCGTGTTTGTGCGTCTGTATGACATATTGTTCGACGGGACCGACGATTTGCGCAGCCACCCCTGGACAACGCGGCGTGACCGGCTTGAGCTGTTCGCGGCGAAACTCGACAATGTCCGCTTTGACCTGTCCGCGATCATTGAAGCGCGCGATTTTGACCATCTTGCCGAAATGCGTGCGGCGGCGCGTGAGGCCGCGATTGAGGGTGTCATGCTGAAACGGCGCGATTCGCCTTATCTGGCGGGTCGCAAGGTGGGCCTGTGGTACAAATGGAAACGCGAACCGCTCGTGGCCGATTGCGTGATGATGTATGCGCAGCGCGGCAGCGGGAAGCGCTCGTCTTATTATTCGGATTACACCTTTGGCTGCTGGACCCCCGATGGTGCGTTGTTGCCCGTGGGCAAGGCCTATTCAGGGTTCAGCGATGAAGAACTGAAATGGCTCGACCGCTTTGTCCGCAACAACACTGTCGCACGCTTTGGCCCAGTGCGCGAGGTCGAAAAATCGCTGGTGCTTGAGGTTGCTTTTGACGCCGTGCACGAATCAAAGCGGCATAAATCGGGCATTGCGATGCGCTTCCCGCGTATCTCTCGCCTGCGACGTGACAAGCCAGCGGACGAGGCAGACACGATCGCCAATTTGCGTGCAATGATCGGTTAGAGGAACGCCCTTACATCGGCCATGAAGCGGTCGAACTGGTCATGGTGTAGCCAGTGGCCGGCATTTTCGTACTCCACCACTTTTGCCGTCGGGAAATGTGCAATACGGCCATCTTTTTCAGGGTTGGAGGCCCAGCTATTGGCGCCGTACATCATGAGCATCGGGCAAGTGATCGCCTGCCAGATCGCTAGCAAATCCTCACGCGGCATGTCGAAGATCGCCCAGATGTTGAGGTAATTGTCGAACTTCCAACTCCAGCTACCGTCCTCGTTGCGGCTGATGCCGTGGACCGTCAGGTGCCGCGCCTGTTCGTCAGTCAGATAGCTGTTTTCGGTCTTCATCCGTTCATAAGCGGCTTCGATATTGGGATAGCGCTTTGGTGTGCGCCCGGCGGCGTTGCGCTTGTCTTCGATCCATTGGCGGAAACGTTTCTGAATACCGATGGCGTCACGTTCGGCCTGCATCTTGGGTGAAAGGCCAAGCCCTTCGATATTGACCATCTTGCGCACATTTTCGGGGTAGATCCCGGCATAGCG
>JAZKGS010000104.1:5447-6942 GCA_040385805.1 Pseudomonadota bacterium
AAGCTGTTGGTGATGGGGCCATGTAAAGTCATTCTGCGGCCAGTAATTGCTCTGCGCCCCCAAGGTCAACCGATACCAGTCGGCTGATGCCCTGTTCGACCATGGTGACGCCGAACAAACGGTGCATGCGGCTCATGGTCACAGCATTGTGGGTGACGATCAGATAACGCGTGTCGGTCTCCTGCGTCATTGCGTCGAGCAAGTCGCAAAAGCGTTCGATATTGGCGTCATCCAGCGGCGCGTCGACCTCGTCGAGGACGCAAATGGGGGCAGGGTTCGTAAGGAACAATCCGAAGATAAGTGCAACCGCCGTAAGCGCCTGTTCGCCGCCCGACAGAAGGGTGAGCGATTGAAGTTTCTTGCCGGGTGGCTGCGCGAATATTTCGAGGCCAGCTTCCAACGGGTCATCGCTGTCGATCAACGCAAGATGTGCTTGCCCGCCATTGAAGAGGGTTGAAAACAGGCGGCGGAAGTGGCCGTCTACCGCCTCAAATGCGGTCAGGAGCCGCGCCCGACCTTCGCGGTTCAGGCTGCCGATGGAGCCGCGCAGGCGATTGATGGCCAGCGTAAGCTCCTCGCTTTCGGCAAGGCCAGCGCCTTGTTGCGATTCCAGTTCGGCCAGCTCGTCTGCCGCGATCAGGTTGACCGGGCCAATGCGTTCGCGTTCATTCTGAAGGCGGTCGAGGCGGTTCGATTCGACGCCTGCATCTTCCATCGCGTCTTCATCGAAGTTCAGTTTTTCGGGCAGGACAGGCGGCGGGCATTCGAAACGCTCCCCGGATATCCGCCCCATTTCGACACGGCGTTGTTCCTGATTTTCGGCGCGGGCTTCGGCGCCAGCGCGGGCTTCGCGGGCCACCGACAGGCGCTCTGCGGCGGCGGCGAGTTCGCTTTCCAGTGCGCGCAATGTCGTTTCATGGGCTGTCTCGGCGGTTTGCAGGCCAGCGAGCTTGTCGGCCAACTGCTCCTTATCTGCCCGCAAGGTTGCAATGTCGCGGGTCAGCATTTCCGGGCTTCCCGCCATCGCTTCCTGCTCAGTAGCGATATCAGCGCTGCGTTTGTTCATTTCGGCAATGCGGCGCTCGGCTTCACCAGCGCGTTCCTGCCAGCCACGAATTTCGGCCATCGCCACGGCGCGTCGCTCGCGGCTTTGCGCGATGCGTTGCTCAAGCGCGGAAAGGTCTGCCTGATTACGCGCCAGCAGGTCGCGCGTGGCCTCATGTGCCTTGGTAAGGCTTTGCACGAGGTCGGCGTGATGCGACCCGTCGGGCAGGGCATGCCTTGCAGCCTCGGCCACTTTGCACTCCGCTTGCGCATCAGCCAAATCCTGCTGCGCCGCCGCCATCCGGTCGCCAAGTGCCGCCTTTGCAGTTTTCAGCCGCGCCAGGGCATCCTCGGCTTGGTCCACTGAGCGCAACGCTTGCCGCAACTGGCCTTCGGTCGCCACACGCGCCGCCGTCGCCGCACGCACAGAACCTTGCGCCGCTTCGATATT
>JAZKGS010000104.1:7042-13443 GCA_040385805.1 Pseudomonadota bacterium
AGCCGTGCCGCCAAGCCAGCGGCGACCAGTCTCTCCCCCAATGCTTGCATCCGCGTCATCGCCCAAGGCGGCTGCAAGAGCGCGTTCGTAGCCTGGTTTGACGGAAATGCGGTCAATCGCCTTGTCGCCCTGGCCTTTGGTGAGGGAGCGCTGCAACGCGCTTTGTTCTGTCAATAAAGCAGCGAGTTCCGCCTTGGCGCTCGCAAGTGCGACCTGCGCAACATCACGCGCTGAGATGAGTTCAGTACGTTCGGTTTCGGCTGCTTCGTGCGCAGTGCTGTCATCCTGCAATTGCTTCTGCAGGCTCTGGACATCCGCATCCGCTTGGGTTTTCGCAGTCACATATTCCGCCTCATTCCCCAAGGCATCGCGTTCTGCGATGACGCGTGCACAGGCTTGCTCCGCCCGTTGCACCCGCGTTGCTGCCGCCGCCAATGCAGCGTCCGCCACGCGCAATTCGGCATCGGCGCGCGCTTGCTCGGCGGAGGCATTGGCCAAGGCAATTTCGCTTTCGCGCGCTTGCCGCTCGGCGTTTTCCGCGGTGCGCAAAAGGGCAGGGCGCTCCTCCTCTTGTGCTTTAATCTGCTCGACAAGCTTCCCGCTCTCCGCCTGCAACCGCGCGAGCGCGTCTGCGGCATCATGCGTCAACTTGCCTTCGCGCGCGCCGTCGTCGGCCATTCGCGCCGCTTGCGCCGCAAGGTCGGATTGGCGTTGGATGATCCGTTCGTGCTCGCCGGTTAACTGCACGAGCTTGTTCGACAGATCATTCGCGGCATCACGCGCGGCCATAGCGACGGCCCGCGCATCTGCGAGTTGCCGCACAGCATCCTGCTGCTTGTCGGTAAGAACCCGTTGCGCCACTGCTGCGTCCTCAACGGCTTTCGCGGCTGTATTGGCCTCGGCGCGGGCCACATCCGCTGCTGCCTTGGCCTCACGCCAGCGCACAAAGATTAAACGCGCTTCGGCCTGGAGAATGTCCTTCGTCAATGTGCGATAGCGTTCGGCCTGTTTGGCTTGGCGGCGCAATTGGCCAGCCCGGGCGTCCATATCGGCAAGGATCGTCGCTAACCGTGCGAGGTTGCTTTCTGCGGCGCGCAGCTTCTGCTCGGCATCTTTGCGGCGAACATGCAGCCCCGAAATGCCAGCCGCTTCTTCAAGCATCTGGCGGCGCTCTTGCGGTTTGGCCGAGATAATCGCGCCGATGCGACCTTGGCTGACCAAGGCAGGCGAATGCGCGCCTGTTGCTGCATCTGCGAAGATAAGCGCAACGTCCTTGGCGCGCACATCGCGGCCATTGGACCGGTATGCGGAGCCAGCGCCGCGCTCGATCCGGCGGGTGACTTCCAATTCCTCGTCGGTATCATTGTCGGCGGTATCGTCGCTGCGTTCGGCCAAGATGGTGACTTCAGCGAAATCGCGCGGCGGGCGTGACGCGGTTCCGGCGAAGATTACATCTTCCATGCCAGCGCCGCGCATCGACTTGGCGCTGCTTTCGCCCATCACCCAGCGGATAGCCTCCAACAAGTTGGATTTGCCGCAGCCATTTGGCCCGACAATGCCAGTGAGCCCGCTCTCGATTCTGAGTTCAGCGGGCTCGACAAAGCTTTTGAAGCCGACAAGTTTCAGCTTCTTTATCCGCAAGGCGCTGGTCCCGATGCGGTTGAGGTGAAATCATGGCCCCCCCGAGCCATGTTTATCGCGCGCCAGCCTCGACCAGCTTGCTCTTCACCTGAACCCACGAACTGGCGTCCAGCTTCGCGCCGTTGAGCAGGAAGAATGGCGTGCCTGTTACTCCGTCGTCTTTGGTGCCGCGCTCGGTCGTCTTGATCAGGCCGTCAATCGCGGCCTTATCTGACAAGCAGGCTTTGGCCTGGTCTTCGCTGATGCCGCGCGACTTTACGAATTCAATCAAGCCCATTTTGGTGCCAAGCAATGTTGCGATCTGCTCGGGCGACATTTTCTGCATGGCTTGCTGGTCAGCCTCAGTCACCGTGCTGATTTTACCAAGCCAGGTCGGCTGTTCGGCGTAAAGCTGCTCGGTGAGCGGGAAGAATGCCTCAGGACCACTGCACTGCGCCAAAAGGAAGCCGGGAACGTCCTGAATGCCATGCACGAGGAACGGGCGGAACTCCATCGAGACGGTGCCGTCATTGACGAGCTTGTTCAACTCCTCTGTCGACTGATTTGAAAACTGCGCGCAGCCGGGGCACGTGATTGCACCATATTCCACCAGCTTCAGCTTCGCATCGGGGTTGCCCATTTGGAAGCCACCAAATTCGGTCTTGGTGACAACGTCAACCCAAGCTTTGTCAGCAGGAGCCGCAACCTTGGCTAGCGGCTCACCCTTGGGTGCGCCTGCTGTGTCGGCGCCGCCACATGCCGCGAGTGCAAATGCAGCAGCAGTGGTAAAAATGATTGTCTTGATGCGCATGTGAAATCCTTCTGTCTGGGATGCCGGTTTATTTCATTGCTGCCTGTAATTCGGCAGTATTGTGGATGTGGTCCTGCAGAACGCCATTGACCAAGAATGAGGGCGTGCCACGCACACCAAGCGCCGACCCTGCTTCGGTCATGCCTATGATCGTTTTGAAGGCGGCCTTATCGGCCAGGCAGGCCTTTGCCTGCGCAGGTGCGATTCCGCGCTGTTGCATGATCGGGCCAAGGCCGATTTCGTCAAAGGTGCCGACCATGAAACCGGTATAATCCTGCGTCTTCAATTTTTCCTGCGTGGCGGCGCTGATATTTTTTGCCTTGCCCAACCAAGTGGCTTGAGTCGAAAGCAGATGCTTTTGGTTTCCAAAAAACTTTGCCTTGCCGCCGCATCGGGCAAGCATTGCGGCGGTGAGATCAATGGGGTTCAGCACCAGGTTACGGATCTCGAGGCTGGCCTTGCCGGTCGCCACAAACTGTGTCTTGAACGCGGGCGCTTCCTTCATTTCAAAATCTGCGCAATGGCCGCAGGTATAGCTGAGATACTCGACGACTTTGTTCGGTGCAGCAGGGTTGCCAAGTATATGCGCGCCTTTATCCGTCACTGTGACTGTCGAAAGCCATTTGCTGGACGCAGGCGCAGCGGCCACTCCAGTTGAAAGCGCCGCAACGCCCGCAAAAACCAGCCCCATATATTTTTTCATTCGCGACATTCTGTTGGACCTCACACTGCAAACCCCTGCCTTGTCCATCTGGTGTCACTCGCCGCCTTTGGCAAGGCTTTTTGCGAGACTTTCAAGCACGGCAAACAGTTCGGGATCGCCAATTTCACGCAAGGATTCGCCCAGTTCCATCGGCACAGGCTTTAGCATGGGCGCTGCCATTGGTTGGCGGACCTTCGGCTTCGCAACTGGCCCCTGGCGCACCTTGACACGCGCCACTGCACCATAGCCAAAAAAACGGTTCACCCGTTCGATGATTTCGGGAAGGACATGCTGGATCATGGTGGCGTGCGCGCCTTCCACCGTCAGTTCGAGCGTGCCGTCGGATTTCTTGCCGACTGGAAAGCGTATGGCTTCCGGCGCGGACACGGCGGCATAGCGTGCGCCGACGATCTCGTCCCAGCGGCTGACGACGGAGCTTTGCACAAAACCGAATTTGCGGAACGCGGCGCGGCCGATATCGGGCATCAGCGACGACACGGATTTTGCCTCTCCACCGCGCGGACGCTGATATGTTTTGGGCGTCATTGCCCTTTTGGTGCCTTTTGGCGGCGGTGGTGACTTGCCTTTGTCCATTGCGTCATCCATGCCATTTTTCATGCCAGCCGTCCAACAAGCAGTCCATAAATCTGGGGATATCGCGCAGGCTTTGCTGGCGCATTATGACCGGCATGCGCGCACCCTTCCATGGCGCAAGCCACCGGGGGAGGGCTTTGCCAATCCCTATCACGTCTGGTTGTCGGAAATCATGTTGCAACAAACAACGGTTGCGGCAGTGGGTGCTTATTTCCACAAGTTCACGCAGGTTTGGCCGAATTTTGCAGCGTTAGCTGCTGCCGAGGATGCTGACGTCATGGCGGCATGGGCTGGCCTTGGTTATTATGCCCGGGCGCGCAATTTGCTGAAATGTGCGCGGGTACTGGTGGCGGAATATGGCGGGAAATTGCCTGAAACTGAGGCTGAATTGCTGAAGTTGCCGGGCGTTGGCCCCTACACCGCCGCCGCTATCGCCGCGATTGCGTTTGGGCAAAGAGCCGTGGTGGTCGATGCCAATGTTGAACGGGTGGTCTCGCGGTTATTTGCGATTTCTACACCCTTGCCACAATCAAAGCCACTCATCCGGGAGGCCACGGACAGCATTACGCCTGAGACCCGCGCTGGAGACTTCGCACAGGCAATGATGGATTTGGGCGCTGGTATATGTTCGGTACGCGCGCCGTCTTGTCTCGTCTGCCCCGTCGCCTTTTCCTGCGACGCGTTGCGGACTGGTAATCCGGAGAGCTACCCGGCCAAAATGCCGAAGGCGGCAAAGCCGCAACGGGCAGGGACAATTTACTGGATTGAGCGGGACGATCACGTGTGGCTCGTCCGCCGTCATGACAAGGGCTTGCTGGCGGGCATGCGCGCATTGCCGGACGATCAATGGACGGCGCGGTTGGATGGCCATGCCACGCCTCCGCAGCATGCCGAATGGCGGCAATTGCCGGTGCAAGTATCGCATGTCTTTACGCATTTTTCGCTAAGCCTCGACATTGCCGTTACGGCATGGCCATTGGGTGCGGACGACCCCGGTGAGGGCGCGTGGTGGCCGTTGAAATCGCTCGACAAGGCGGGTCTGCCAACCGTATTCAGAAAAGCAGCAGAGGCGGTAATGAACGCAGGAGAGAGTGTATGAATGTGCAGGATAGCGGTCAGGCAATGATTGGTCGGCGCGGATTTTTGACATGGAGCGGCCAATTGGCTGCGGCAGGCGCGATTGGTGCATTTGCGCCTGCGCGGGCATGGGCACGTGCTGCGGATATGTATCCCACTATCCGGACTCAGTTTGAAAGCTATGTCTCTTCAGGCAAACTTCCCGGCGTTCTTGCGACCATTGGCCGCGCGGCTGGCATGCCCGATATCATTGCCGTTGGCACGCAAGGTCTGGGCGATAAGACGCCTGTCGATATCGACACGCTGTGGCGCATCTATTCGATGACAAAGCCTGTCACGGGCATCGCCGCGATGATCCTCGTCGACGAAGGCAAGATGAAGCTTGATCAGCCGATTGCCGATTTCCTGCCGGAATTTGCGAATATGACGGTGCTGACTGACCCGGACAACAGTCTGGATGCGGTGCCAGCCAAGACGCAAATCACATTGCGGCATTTGCTCACGCATACGGCTGGCCTTGGATATTCAATTGTGACCAAGGGGCCATTGCTCCAGGCTTATCTGGATAATGGCATTACCCCCGGCATCGTCAGCCGTTTTCCAATCCCCGGTCAGCCCGCCAGCGCGCCGACCCCTGACCTTAAGACATTTGCCGAACGTCTGGCAAAGCAGCCTTTGATTGCAGAGCCGGGCACAAAATGGAGCTACTCGATCTCGCTCGATCTGCTTGGCCGCGTGATTGAAGTTGCAAGCGGTATGGATTTCGAAGCCTTTTTAAAGGCGCGCATTTTCGAACCGTTGAAAATGAACAGCAGCTATTTTCAGGTACCCAAGTCGGAAACCGCGCGCCTGGTTTCCAATTACGCGCCTGTGAACGGCATCTTGTTCCCGATCGATCCCGCGTCGACCAGCATTTACCTCGACAAGCCGGCCTTTGCCTTTGGAGGCGCTGGGATGGTGTCGTCAGCGCGCGATTATGACCGCTTCCTCCACATGCTCGCTAACTATGGTGAGCTGGATGGCGTCCGCGTGATGTCGACGGCGACTGCAAAGCTGGCCATGTCCGACTTGCTGCCTGCAGCCGTGTCAACCGATGGCACGTATGCTGACGGTGCTGGTTTTGGTGCCGGCGGCCGGGTTGGCAAGGGCGCGAATGACGGCGTATTTGGCTGGGGCGGCGCGGCAGGCACAGTTGCATTCGTTGATCCGAAGCGCAAATTGCGTGCGGTCTGCATGGCGCAATATATGCCAAGCAATGTCTATCCGTTCCACGGGGATTTTGCGAATTGGGTCCTTAAGGACCTGAGTCTGCCAGCCTGACCCGATGATGGCTCCAGGTTTTACAGGCTCACCGCTCGACCGCGCTGACCGCGTCCGCAATGATCCCGAGGCTTACGGCCTGCTGCTGGGGGATTGGCGCGCGCGCGTGCTGGGGCTTGATGGGCTCGACCCGCGTGTCAGCGATGCAGGCGGCCTGCACTGGCATTCTTTTGCCGAGCTTGAAGGTTCGGAAGAACTCATCCTGCTTGGCCTGTCCGACGGTAAGCCGCATTTTGTGGCTTTGGTCGATGCAACAGGGGACGCGTTTCGTTCGCC
>JAZKGS010000104.1:13543-43623 GCA_040385805.1 Pseudomonadota bacterium
CCGCCCGGCAATTATTCCGCATTGGCGGGCTTTCTGGAACCCGGCGAATGCATCGAAGAGGCCGTCCGCCGTGAAATCCACGAAGAGGCTGGCGTTACCTGCGGCGCGGTCCGTTACGTTACCAGCCAGCCATGGCCCTTTGGCGGATCGCAGTTGATGATTGCTTGCACTGCGGATGCGCTTGGCGATGAGCTCACGCTCGATACGACGGAGATTGAGGATGCGATGTGGGTGACGAGGCAAGAGGCGATTGCAGCTTTGGCTGGTGACACCGACCGCCGTTTCAACGCGCCGCCGCCCTTTGCCATCGCGCATAGCCTATTGCGCCACTGGGTGTCGCAATGAACGCCGTCCCGTTACGTATCGATATCGTGTCGGACGTCGTATGCCCCTGGTGCATCATTGGCCTAAAGCAGGTGGAGCAGGCGCTTGTCTTGGTCGGCAAGGACATCGCCGCCGAAACGCATTGGCATCCGTTCGAACTCAACCCGAACATGCCGCCCGAAGGCGAAGATACTGCCGAGCATATCGCGCGCAAATATGGCAGCACACCCGAACAGAGCCGCGCCAATAGGCAAAGGCTTTCCGACATCGGCGACAGCGTGGGGTTCGCCTTCAACTATGGCGATGGCATGCGCATTTATAACACGTTCAATGCGCACAAATTGTTGACCATCTTTGGCAGCGAACGCGGATGGCGCGCGCAGACAGCGCTAAAAATGGCGCTGTTCACGGCCTATTTTCAGGACCGCCGCGATGTGAGCGATATCGAAGTGCTTTGCGACATCGCCGAAGCGCAAGGCATGGACCGCGCCGTTGCTTTGGCTTGGATCAACGACGCTGCGCTCACGACCAGCGTGCGGGCAGAAATGGCGCATTGGACAGACCAGAACATCACTGGCGTTCCCGCCATCATTTTCGATCAGAAATATATGGTCCCCGGCGCGCAAAGTGCCGAGACCTTCGCCGACGTCATCAACAAGGTGCTTGCGAAGCGCGAAGCGGCCTAAACCAGCCCCATCTTCATAAGCTCGTTCAGCATCTTGGGCGACATTTCGTCGCGGCCATCGGTTTCGACCGAATCGAGATCAGGCGGCGAATTGGCTTCTTCAAGATAGCGCCAGCCCTGATGTGCGCGCTTTGGCGTTGAGCGAACGGCGATGAGGCGGGGTTCAATTCGGATCCAGTGACGGCCGGCGCCATTTTCCATGAAGCCAATGATGGGGCTTCTGCCGATGATTGTATGGGTGTGGATCCAATAGAGCGAGCCACCCGCCATTTCCTCAACGCGCTTGGGCAAATACCGCGTGGTGATGCGCACTTCGCCGTCTTGGGCATAAGCCGTAAGTCGTTCACGCAAATGCTTCGGGCTTTCCGCGCCAAAGGCGATTTTGGTCATATTTAATGGCATTTTGGGTATTTGGGAGCTGTGTCTCTAACCGGCAAGACCGCTAAATACCGCAAGTCCCAGAAAAATGAGAAAGCCCATAGAATCGGTGATCATCGTCACGAATATGGAGCTTGAAACCGCAGGGTCCTGGTCGAGCCGGTCCAGAAAAACCGGAATGGCAACGCCCGACAATCCCGCGAGCGAAATGTTGCACAATATGGCCGCTGCGATGACGCCCGCCAAAAGCCAATTGCTAAAGATAAGGCCAGCGCCGATGCCTGCAATGACGGCGATCGTCGCGCCGATCAGCAACGCCACGCGGATTTCACGCCAGATGGAGCGCATCGTGTTCGACTGGGTCAGCTGGTTCGTGGCGAGCGCGCGCACGGTTACTGCAAGCGTCTGCGTCCCTGCGTTTCCGCCGATGGAGGCGACGATTGGCATGAGGACAGCCAGCGCGACCATCGTTTCAATCGCCGCGCCGAACTGCGCGATGATGAAGCTTGCCACCATCGCGGTACCCAAATTGGCAATGAGCCAGCGCACGCGCGCCTTGTAGCTGTCGGAAATGGGCTCGTTAATGTCGCCTTCGCCAGCACCCGACAGGCGCAGGATATCTTCGTCGGCTTCTTCCTGAACAATGTGGACGATGTCATCGGCGGTGATGACACCAACCAACCGGCCAGAGCCATCGACGACGGCAGCGGAGATCAACGCGTATTTCTGGAAGCGTAAGGCGACCTCTTCCTGATCCATGTCGACGGGAATGAGCGTCTGTTCATGCATCATGATTTCGCTGACCGGAACCTTGCGCTCGCTACGCATGATCCAGCTCAATTTGCATGTGCCAACGGGCTTATGCTGCGGGTCGACGACGAAGACTTCCCAGAACTCGGTCGTCAGGTCCTGATGATCGCGCAGATAGTCAATGAGCTGACCAACGGTCATATGCTCCGGCACCGCGACCAGTTCGCGCTGCATGATACGGCCAGCGGATTCGTCGGGGTACGACAACGCGTCTTCGATGACGGCGCGGTCTTCGGGGTCAAGCTCAGCAAGAACCTTTTGCTGGTCCTCCGCCTCCATATCCTCGATAATCGCAACCGCGTCATCGGTATCAAGCTGCCCGGCAAGGCCCGCAACTTGGGACGCGGGAAGGGCGTCAATAATATCCTCACGGACATAATCGTTGACCTCGGCCAGCACCTCGGCGCTCATCAGGTCGCCAAGGCTGATGGCGAGTATGCCGCGCCGTTCGGATGGCGTCAGTTCGAGCAGATCGGCAATATCGGCTTCGTGCAGCGGTTCAACAAGACGATAGACTTCGTCCAGATCGCCCTCTTCGACCGCATCCAGCACGCGGTCGACATAATCGCGGGTAAGGCGGTTATCCTCATCCAGCGTTTCAACGATTTCCGGGTCAATGATGTTCGGGTCGGCAATGTCGCTGGTCATTTGCGGGCCTCCCGATTTTCAGTTTGGAACCATATATGAAAGATTGGCCCCTCCTACGCAGCCGGTGTCAAAAAGCAATGATTTTGGCTTTGCACCGACGCGATGCATCCCCTAGGGCGGCCATCATCCATTTTAAAAGCCTGAAGGAATATCAATATGGCCGATGAAACACTTACCCTTTCGCTCGACAGCGGCGACGTCGTAATCAAGCTGCGCCCTGATCTGGCACCAAATCACGTTGCCCGCATCAAGGAACTTGCTGGCGAAGGTTTTTACGACGGCGTGAAGTTCCACCGCGTCATCCCTGGCTTCATGGCGCAGGGCGGTTGCCCCAATGGCACTGGCATGGGCGGATCGTCCAAGCCGAACCTGAAGCAGGAATTCAATGCAGAACCACATGTGCGCGGCGTATGTTCAATGGCCCGTACCAATGATCCGAACACAGCCAACAGCCAGTTCTTCATCTGCTTTGACGATGCCAGCTTCTTGGACCGTCAGTATACAGTATGGGGCCAAGTGATCAGCGGCATGGAGCATGTCGATGCTTTGCCAAAGGGCGAGCCACCCGCGAACCCAGGCGTGATCCGCAAGGCAACAGTCGCTTAAAAATAGAAACGCGCGGGAGGCCGATTGGTCCCCCGCGCGTCTTATCCTAAAATTTAAAGGCAGCTTATTCGCTGCCGCCCACAGTGGGCTCTGGCGGACGCATCGCATCCATTGCGGTTTTCAGTTCGACCAACGAAATCTTGTCGTCTTTGTCCGCATCAATATTGCCGAAATATTGAACCAACGGCCCCTGGGCTTCGTCCTTGGCGATGAAGCCGTCCTTATTGGCGTCAAGAAACGCGAAAATCTGTTCTGGCTGTGGCATGCCGCCGCTTGGTGGTGGGGGTGGAGGTGCATCTTGCGCCATGACGGCGGGTGACAAAATAAGCGCCGATAATATGGCTAATGATTTCAGCATGGATGATCCTTTGAACATTGGAATGTCGTTGATGGTCAGCGCAAGCTGAACATACCCTTTACTACCGTAAAACAATGGCCTGACAACCATACTCGGTCGCCATCCACGCGGCAGCCCAAATATCCACCGCGCGCCGAGGCTTGATAGGCGGTGAAACTGTCGCGGCCGAGCACCGATGCCCAGTAAGGCGCAATGACGGCATGGGCGCTTCCCGTGACGCTATCTTCGTCGACGCCCGCACCTGGCACGAATACGCGGCTGATGATGTCTGTGTCCTCTCCGCGCGCGGTGGCGGTGAAGCTGTCATCGCCCAAGGTCGCCAGCGTTTTCATATCCGGCTTCAACGCCAATATTTCGGCGGCGGTTGCGTATACGAACATATTATAGCTATCGGGGTTGCTGCGCATTGACAAAGGCGTGCCGCCCATAGCGGTCATCATCTGCGGATTATCAACTTCCTCGGTTGGAATGGCGGGCAGGGCGACAGCATAAGCATCCCCTTCGCGGCGCACTTCCAAAATCCCGGCTTTGCGTGTGCGCAGGGTTACACGCTCCATCGCAGGGTTCTCGCCGAGAATGATATGCCCACTCGCCAATGTGGCATGGCCACAGAGACGGATTTCGACGGCAGGCGTGAACCAGCGCAGTTCGTAATCCGCTTCGCCGGTTTGATCGGGCACATAGAAGGCGGTTTCCGCAAAGTTGTTTTCCTCGGCAATCGCTTGAAGCACCGCATCGTCCAACCACTCGGAAAGCGGCATGACAGCAGCCTGATTGCCCGTGAAGGGCCGATCAGCAAAGGCATCGACGTGGAAATAGGGTAGTTCAGTCATGGTCATGCTCTTGGTGCTCAATTGTTTCTGAGGGGATATACCCTTTTTCGTCCTTGTGGCCTTCGGGATCAGGATGGATCAGAACTTCGACGCCCGGAAATTCATCCATCAAAGCCTGCTCCACTTCGTCCATAATTTGGTGCGCCGCTGATACTGTCATATTTGGGTCGACCCAGACGTGAAACTGGCAGAAGTCATGCGCGCCACTTGAGCGCGTGCGCATGTCGTGAATGCCGCGCAATTCTGGATGCCGCAGCGCCACTTCGATAAAGCGCTGACGTTTTTCGTCAGGCCACTCACGATCGAGCAACTGGTCCAAGGCGAGCCGTGCAGCCTTATACGCGCCCCACAGCAACCAACCAGCAATGGCGATACCAAATAAGGGATCGGCGCCGCGCACATTCAGGAAGGCATCCAGAATAATGGCAATGATGACTGCGATATTCAGCAGAAGATCGCTCTGGTAATGGACATGGTCCGCCTGAATGGCGACAGAGCCCGTCTGTCGGACAACATGGCGCTGATAGGCGAGCAGCCCGAGCGTTGCGACGATCGCAATAACGGACACCCCGATGCCGTATTCCGGGTGGCTTGTCTGTTCCTGCTGTCCCAACCGCAGTATTGCGCGCCAGCCAATCAACACTGCTGAAACACTCACCAAGACAACTTGCACCAGCGCAGACAGCGCCTCTGCCTTGCCATGTCCGAAGCGGTGGTCGTCATCTGCGGGTAGGGCGGCGTACCGGACACTGAATAACGTCAGCAGTGAGGCAAGCACATCAAACCCGGTATCGGCCAATGACCCCAGCAGCGCCACGGACCCTGTCTCGGCTGCAGCGAACACTTTGAGCCCGAGCAGGAACAGGGCCATGGTCACGCTGGCAATGGCCGCGCGGTTGGTCAGGTCACCATGCGCATGGTGATGGTGGTTATGCGCAAGGCTCATGGCTTAGGCGTCATGGGTACAGCATGCCCGTTTTCCAGCTATCGCCGTCGCGTTCATACAGCCAACGCTCGTGCAGGCGGAATTCGCGGTCTTGCCAGAATTCGATGCGGTTCGGGGTCACCAGCCAGCCAGACCAATGCGGCGGGCGGGGCACGTCTTGGCCTTCGAAGCGCGCTTCAACCTCGGCAAAACGTGCTTCGAAAGTCGCGCGGTCGGCAAGCGGGCGCGATTGATCGGATGCCCATGCGCCAAGCTGCGAATTGCGCGAGCGGGTGGCGAAATAGGCGTCTGCAGTGGCGTCATCGACGGGATTGGCTTCGCCCTCAATGCGGATTTGCCGGCGCAGCGATTTCCAGTGAAACAGCAAGGCGACATGCTTATTTGCCGACAGTTGCGTCGCCTTGCGGCTTTCGAAATTGGTGTAGAAAACAAATCCACCTTGCGTGCCAAGGTCGCGGCCATGACCTTTCAGTAGCACCATGCGCACCGAAGGCTGGCCATCGGCTCCAGTGGTAGCCAGCGCCATTGCGTTGGAGTCATTGATTTCGGTAGTTCGCGCTTCGGCAAACCACGTGTCGAATAAGTCAAAGGGATCAGGTCTTTCCATAGCTGTCCGATAGGCTAGACTGATGCGGGTTAAAAGGGGCAAGGCGATAAAATGAACTGGGAAATGATATTTGGGCTAGCCAATGCGTGGGCTTTGTTTGGATGGGTGATTTTGGCGTTTGCGCCAAAGCGCGAGATGGTCGTCCCGATAGTGTTTTTCGCAGGATCGGTATTGCTTGCGTGTTTCTATGCTGGCCTGATCATCCCGTTAATGGCGGGCTGGATTTCGGACGGCGGGCCAGCCGGCCGCCCGCCTGTGGATTTTACGACTTTGGCAGGGGTGATGGCGCTGTTTGATTCACCCGGCGGCGCGACCATTGGCTGGATCCATTATCTCGCCTTTGACCTGTTCGTTGGCATATGGATTGCGCGCAATGCGGATGCGCACAGGATTTCGCGCTGGTTTCAAATCCCGATATTGTTCTTTACCCTGATGGCGGGGCCGATTGGGTTGCTGCTTTATCTTCTGCTTCGTCAATTAACGGGTGAAAAACCCGAAAATGCGGCGCTTCCAAGTTGACTCAGGGCGCTGTAATACCAATGTAAGACGGGCAGTTAGAGTAACAGGGACAATAATGGCAGATCCTTATTCCATATTAGGTGTGTCCAAAGGCGCGGACGACAAAGCGATCAAGGTCGCGTATCGCAAGCTTGCGAAGGAATTGCACCCCGACAAGAACAAAGACAATCCGAAGGCCTCGGAACGGTTTAGCGAAATCACGCAGGCCTATGATCTTTTGTCGGATCCCAAAAAGCGCGGCCAATATGATCGCGGCGAAATTGATGAAAACGGACAGCCGCGTTTTGCTGGCAATCCGTTCGGCGGCGGTGGGGGCTACACCCAAGGTGGCCCGGCTGGCGGCAATTTCGACTTCGGCAGCGGCGGCATCGACCTTGGCGATATATTTGACGGCCTGTTTGGCGGCGGTGGAGGGGCACGCCCCGGCGCTGGGCCTGGGCCACGGCCGCAGCAAGCACCACCGCCCAAGGGCGCGAACATTGCATACGAACATCTGGTGTCGTTCACTGACGCCGCGACGCTGACGCCGCAACGCATCACGCTGGGCGATGGCAAGACGGTGGAGTTCAAACTTCCCGCTGGCATTGTTGCTGGACAGCAAATTCGTATCCCGGGCAGAGGACAGCCTGGCCCCGGCGGCAATGGCGACGCGATGGTGACATTGAAATTGGGCAAGCATCCGCATCTCGTGCGTGACGGCGACAATATCCGTATCGACCTGCCGATTTCGCTGAAAGAGGCGGTAGCTGGCGGCAAGGTCAAGGTGCCAACCGTGGACGGCGCAGTGATGTTGACTGTGCCGCCGCGCACCAATTCGGGCGCGGTTCTCCGCATTAAAGGGCGTGGCTTCACGACCAAAGCGGGTGGACGCGGCGACCAGTTGGTGACGTTGATGATTCATCTGCCGACAGACCCGGCGGAACTCGTGCGACTAAGTGACGTTCTCTCGGACAGTCCTGTCCGGGAGAATATGCGTGTCTGAAATTTCACCTCTGTCACCGGAGGCGCGTGCGCATCTTCCGGCGACCACGCACGCAAATGAAAGTGAAGCGACTTGGTTCGCAAGGCTAGGCCTTCCGGGGCAAGTCATCGAAGTGGTCAAGCGCGTTGGCGTCGGCGTCTACAGCGACGGGTTCATCCACGCGGGCAACTTCGCCTATCTGTCTTTGGTGTCGTTATTCGCCTTTTGCGTCGTCGCTGCTGCGATCGCCGGGGCATTTGGGCAAACTGAGTCCGGACTTGCGCTGATTGAGGCGTTTTTCAGGACCGTCCCGCCAGGCGTTGCCAGTGCCCTTCAAGAACCGATACAGTCCGCCATGACTGCGCGATCGGGGCCTTTATTGTGGCTAAGCGCCGGGGTAAGCCTTTGGACGGCAGCAAGCCTTATCGAAACATTTCGTGATGTTTTGTACCGGTCTTACGGTGCGACACCAAGCCGCGCATTTTGGCATTATCGGCTTGGCTCATTCGGCGCGATTATCGCATCCGTCATTTTGGCAATGGTTGCTTTCTCCGCGCAAGTGCTGGTCACAGCGGCGGAAGATCTCGTGTATCGTTACATCCCCACAGCGCAGACCGTCTCAAGCTATTTTGCATGGGGACGCATCATTCCCTTCGTCGCCTTGTTCGTCGCGATCTACGTCATATTTGCAGGCCTCACGCCGTCCAAATATCGTACGCCTGACTTCCCGAAATGGCCGGGACCAGCTTTTGTAAGCATATGGTGGCTTGGGCTAACGGCGTTGCTGCCCGTATTCCTCTCTAGCGTCAGCAACTATGACCTTGCTTATGGCAGTTTGGCCGGGGTGATGGTGGCGCTCATTTTCTTTTACTTGATTGGCCTCGGTCTGGTAACTGGCGCGCAGTTGAACGCGGCGCTGGCCAACGCCCATGAAAATGGACTAAAGCAGGCAAAACAAAATTTAGCTGACGAATGAGGATTTTATGACCGGATTGATGGCTGGCAAACGCGGGCTGATTATGGGCCTTGCCAATGATAAATCGCTCGCATGGGGTATCGCGAAGCGCTTGCATGCCGAAGGCGCTGAATTGGCGTTCAGCTATCAAGGTGAAGTCATGGAAAAGCGTGTGCGGCCCTTGGCGGCGCAGCTCGGTTGCGACTTCCTGATTGATTGTGACGTTGCCGATATGTCCAATCTCGACCGCGCGTTTGAAACGCTGGCGGACAAATGGCCGACCATCGATTTCGTCGTCCACGCCATTGGCTTCACCAATAAAGAAGCATTGCGCGGCAAATATTTTGAGGTCGGATTGGAAGACTTCCTGATGACGATGAACATCAGCGTGTACAGCTTCACGGCCGTTGCCAAGCGCGCAACCGCGATGATGAAGCCGCTTGACCCCGAAACTGGCGAAGGCGGCGGTTCGCTTCTAACGCTTAGCTATTATGGTGCCGAAAAGGTCATGCCGCATTATAATGTGATGGGCGTGGCGAAGGCTGCGCTCGAAACGTCTGTGAAATATCTCGCCAACGATGTGGGGCCACAGGGCATTCGCGTCAACGCGATCTCGGCTGGCCCGATCAAGACGCTGGCGGCATCAGGCATTGGTGATTTCCGGTACATATTGAAATGGAATGAGCTGAACACGCCGCTGCGCCGCAATGTCACGATTGACGATGTCGGGTCCTCCGCGCTGTATTTCCTTTCCGACCTCGCAGCAGGCGTCACCGGCGAAATCCACCATGTCGACGCGGGCTACCATACCGTCGGCATGAAGCAGGAGGATGCTCCTGATATCGCAGTCTCTTAAATGTTCGAGGGGCATAGCGACGAGCTAGTTCTCCTGCTGGTGGGCTGTGCCATACTCGTTGGGGTGCATGGCTATTGGCATGCGCGTCGTTATTGGGAAGGTTTGCCGCCGCTGCTTGATGCCTTTTTCTCTATGGCGGGTTTTATTGGCGTTATCGGCGCGTTTGTATGGGCAGGACGTATTGGCCAAGCCTACGGCCATCCACATGCGGCGCGTGTGCTTGGCGTTGCCATCGCGCTCATTATTTTTCGTGCAATCCGGACATGGATTGGCAAGGAACAAGTTCGCTATCGTTCTGGAAATGTGAAGAAATCGGAAACCGCACATGAGCTTTAATACCTTTGGTCGTGTGTTCCGGTTTTCGACTTGGGGCGAATCGCATGGGCCAGCGCTTGGCGCTTTGGTTGACGGTTGCCCCCCGGGTCTTGCATTGTCCGAGGCGGACATTCAGCCATTTCTCGACAAGCGCCGTCCTGGCACGTCGCGCTTTACGACCCAGCGACAGGAGCCTGATGCCGTGCGTATCTTGTCGGGCGTGTTCGAAGGCCGAACCACGGGTACGCCGATCTCGTTGATGATCGAAAATGTGGACCAACGGTCGAAGGATTATTCCGACGTCGCCAAGGCCTATCGCCCCGGCCATGCGGATTACAGCTATGACGCCAAATACGGTTTTCGCGACTATCGTGGCGGAGGCCGGTCAAGCGCGCGCGAAACCGCAGCGCGGGTGGCAGCTGGTGCAGTAGCGCGTGCCGTCATACCTGACGTCCAAATCATGGCCTATGTTGCCGAAATCGGTGGCGACGCGATTAATCGCGATAATTTCGAAGCGTCGCAAATCGACAAGAACCCGTTCTTTTGCCCGGATGAAGCAGCGGCGGGTCGCTGGGAGAAATTGGTCGACGAGGCACGCAAGGCTGGTTCCTCGCTTGGCGCGGTGATCGAATGCGTCGCGACCGGCGTTCCCCCCGGTTGGGGCGCACCGCTTTATGCAAAACTCGACAGCGAACTTGCGTCTGCAATGATGAGTATCAATGCCGTAAAGGGCGTCGAGATTGGCGCAGGCTTTGGCGCGGCGCGGTTGCGGGGTGAGGAAAATGCCGACCGGATGCGGCCAGCGACCGAAGGTTCAAACCATCCCGAATTTATGGCAAATAACGCAGGCGGGATCGCGGGCGGCATTTCCACCGGCCAGCCGGTATTGGTCCGCGTGGCGTTTAAGCCAACGTCCTCCATCCTCACGCCCGTTGAGACCGTAACACGCGACGGCGATGCCACAGACATCGTCACCAAAGGCCGCCACGACCCCTGTGTGGGCATAAGGGGCACTCCAGTGGTCGAAGCGATGATGGCGCTGGTGCTGGCGGATCAGAAGCTGCTTCATCGCGCGCAATGCGGCTAGGTGATTGCTATGCCCAAATTAGACATAGAGGCAATCGCGCAAAGCAACGATACTGGATATCCCGCACCATTTAACGCTGAAGTTGAAGGGCGCTGGTGGCGCAGGCTAGCCCCTGCGGCAGGCCTTACACATTTGGGTGCCAGCCATGTAGTGCTGAAGCCGGGTGGATGGTCATCGCACCGGCACTGGCATCATGGAGAGGATGAACTGGTCATCATTTTGTCGGGCGAGGCCGTGTTAGTCGAAGACGTTGGCGAGACGGTATTGATGGCAGGCGACGTCGCCGCGTGGGCGGCTGGCGTGCCGAATGGACATCATCTTATCAATCGCAGCGACCAAGACTGCGTGTTTGTGGCGATTGGCGCTGGAGATCGCGGGGCGGGCGGTGTTTACGCCGACATCGATATGACGTTCGGCGAGGAAGGCTATTTCCATAAAGATGGCACGCCTTACCCGACGGAGCGGATTAAGTAGCCGCGTTTTCGATGCGTTCAATGGTCCACGGCTCTTCCGCAGCACCGGCATACCATTCTTCCATCCATGGATGCGCCATGATCGCTTCGACATAAGCTTCGGCAAAGCCGGGCAGCGTAAAGCCATAGGTGACAAAGCGCGTGACCACTGGCGCAAGCATGATGTCGGCGGCGCTGAATGTGCCGAACAGATATGGGCCGTCCTTACCAAAACGCGAACGTGCCTCAGCCCAGGTTTGCAATATGCGGATCGCGTCAGTGCGGGTTTCTTCGGACACGGTGACATCGGTAAACGTCTTGCGCGTGTTCATCGGGCATTCGCGGCGCAGCGAAGTGTAGCTGCAATGCATCTCCGCCGCGATTGACCGTGCCATGCCGCGCGCAACCTCGTCCTTGGGCCAATAACGGTCACGCCCAACCTTGTCGGCGAGATAATCTATGATCGCGAGGCTGTCCCAAATTACGGCTTCACCGTCCCACAAGATTGGAACCTTGCCTGACGATGGCGCAAGGTCTTCCTCACGCTTGCGCTCGTCCCACCCCTGGTCGAACAGTGGAACGGTAATCTCGTCAAAATGCAGCCCGGATTGCTTGGCCGCAAGCCAGCCACGGAGCGACCAGCTTGAATAGGCTTTGTTACCAATGATCAGTTTCAAGGTCATGCAACCTTACATGACGGTTGTTTGCTTTTGTGTCGAGGGGGCAGAGGCACGAAGACCCGCAAACTTTGCTTAAGAAGCGACAGCTTCCAGCACCGCTGCCCGCAATTCTTCAATTCCGCCGCGCTTTTCGGCGGAGGTGACGGACAGGTCGGGATAAGCGGCGACATGTTTGCGCAGCTTTGCCATAGTATCGGTTTCAACCCCGGCTAGATCGCTGGCTTTGATCTTGTCGGTCTTGGTTAGTACGATGCGGTAGCTTATCGCGGCACTGTCGAGCATCGACATGATGTCGTGGTCGACCTCTTTGATACCGTGGCGGCTATCGATCAGGACGAACACGCGTTTCAACACCACGCGGCCACGAAGATAATCGTTAATCAAGTAACGCCATTGCTGCACCGTCTTGATGGGCGCCTTGGCATAGCCGTAGCCGGGCATGTCGACGATGCGAAAAACCGCAGGGTCGCCCACATCGAAGAAGTTCAGCTCCTGCGTCCGACCCGGCGTGTTCGATGCGCGCGCAAGGTTGTTGCGGTTGACGAGCGCGTTGATCAGGCTCGACTTGCCCACATTCGACCGGCCCGCAAAGGCAATTTCCGGCACCGTTGGTTCGGGCAGAAATTCGAGCTTTGGCGCTGACTTTAGAAAGCTGATTGGGCCCGAGAAGATTTTGGTCGTCGTCTCGGTCACGCCTTCGCCTTCGCCTGCGCTTTTTCCTCGGCATCACGGGCCATCTGTTCACGCAACACGGGGTGCCTTGAATAGAGCCACTTTTGCTGTGCGATCGACACCAGGTTCGACATCACCCAATACAACTGAAGACCAGCGGCAAACGGTGCCATGATGAACATAAGGAACCATGGCATCACGGCAAAGACCTGCTTTTGCACTTCGTCCATGGGTTGCGGGTTGAGACGCTGCATCAGCCACATCGTCACGCCAAGCAAGATCGGCAATATGCCAATGGCGATGAAGGACGGCGGATCGAAAGGCAAAAGGCCGAACAGATTGAGCGGCGTCAACGGGTCGGGCGCGGACAAGTCCTTCAACCACAATACGAATGGCTGATGACGCATTTCAATCGACAACAGCAGGATCTTGTAAAGCGCGAAGAAGATCGGAATTTGCAGCAAGATCGGAAGGCAGCCCGCCAGCGGGTTGACCTTTTCATCCTTGTACAGCTTCATCATTTCCTGCTGAAGACGGGGCTTGTCGTCTTTCCAGCGCTCCTGAAGCGCCTTGAGCTTAGGCTGCACAGCGCGCATCTGTGCCATCGATGCAAACTGCTTTTGCGCGACCGGATACATGAACAGACGGACAATGATCGTCAGACCAATGATGGCGACACCAAAGTTACCGAACACGCCAAACAGCCAATGCAATATCCAGAAGAATGGAATGGCGATGAACCAGAACCAACCCCAGTCAATGGCGTAATCCAGATAGGGAATGCCAAGGCTCTTTGAATAGCCGTTGAGTACGGCCATTTCCTTGGCACCAGCGAACAAGCGCGAAGTGCTTTCCAGCGCTGCACCCGCCGCAACGTTGGTGTAGCGGGTTGGAATGACCTGCGCCTGATAGACATCTCCGCTTGCGCGGAACTTGGCCGATACAGGGGTTTTCTGGTCAGGGATCAGCGCGCCCAGCCAATATTTGTCCGTGAAGCCAAGCCAACCGCCAGTGCTGGTGAACGATGTCTCGCCCTTATTCTCTTCGACATCGACATAGCCCCAATCATAATTGGGCTTGTCATCGAATACGCCCATCGGGCCGATGTGGATATGCGTGAATATCGAACCGCCCGAGGTCGCGTCCGCTGGCTTGCCGGTGCGGCTGAGCAACGCGAAGTTAGCGATTTCGGCTGGAGTTGATCCGCCATTGGTGAAGCGTTGCTTCGCCGTGATCATGAAATTTTCGTCAATCGACAAAGCAATTTCGAACTTCTGGCTTTGCGCGTTGGTCCAGCTTAAGGTTACTGGCGTCGATGGCGTCAACTTGTTGCCGCTTGGCGTCCATACCGTTTTATCATCCGGTGCGGTGATGCCGGTACCAGCCCAACCAAAGCGCGCGAAATAGGCGTTTTTGGTTCCGGAAGGCGCAAAGAGGCGCACTGGAGCCGAATCTTTGGCAAGCTCTGTGCGATGGGTGAGCAAAACGAGGTCGTCGATTTTCGCGCCCTCAAGATTGATTGAACCCTTCAGCTTCGGTGTTTCGATCAGAATGCGCGCCGAAGACTTTAGCGCGTTGCCGAGTGGAACGGCCTGCACCTTGGCGGGCGCGGCTTCGACTGGTACATCAGACGTATTGGCGCCTGCCGGGCTGGTGGTTGATGTCGCTGTGCTCGTAACTGGAGCGGGCGTGGGGAAGAAAAAGCTGGCGACATAGGGCCAACCGAACAGGATGATGCCAGTCAGCAATACTGCAAATATCAAATTGCGTTTATCGTCCACGTCTACAAATCCCCGTTATTCAGTCTGTTGGGTCTCATGGCACCGGGTCATAACCGTGCCCACCCCAAGGTTGGCAGCGCAATAGCCGTTTGATGGCCAGCCAGCCACCCTTAATTGCGCCATGTTTTTCAAGCGCCGTAATCGCGTAAGCCGAACAGCTTGGGCTATATCGGCAAGTCGGTGGTAAAACACGTGAAGGCCCGATCTGCCAAGCCCGAGCGACAAGGATAAACAGCTTTGCGATCATGGCGACCGCAGCCCTGAGCCTGTCGACGGGCGCTTATCGTCTGGACGTGCTTCGACAGGTTCAGCACTTCGGTTTTGACATAATTTTCCCAATGCCTTCGCCATGTCCGCCCGCAACTCGCCAAAGTCGCGTTCAATTCCGCTGTCGCGGCCAATCAGGATATGATCAGCACCCGGCTTGCCTTTATCCGCCAACATTTCCTGTGCGAGCGCACGGAAACGGCGACGCATGCGGTTGCGGATGACCGCGTTGCCGACCTTTTTTGTGATGGTAACGCCCAGCCGAATTTCGGCGTTATCGTCCTGCCTGTCTTTCACAAGCAAAACAAAACCGGGAGTTGCATATCGCTTCCCCCGGTTGGCGGCCAGAAAGTCCGACCTTTTTTTGATGACGCTGTAACCGCGCATGTCGCGGTCCGCCTGCTCGGTGATTAAGCCGAAAGCTTCTTGCGGCCGCGTGCGCGACGTGCGTTCAGGATGTTGCGGCCTGCTGCGGTTGACATACGGAGACGAAAACCGTGGCGACGGGCACGCACGAGATTGCTCGGCTGAAAAGTGCGCTTCATGACTATAATCCTTAAAATTTTTGCGTCTTGAAATGAAAATGGCCGCCGAATCTGCGCAGCGACCTTTTCTGTTGCAGTGGCCGATACGGTCAGGGCGGTTAAAAGTCAACACAGGTCAGGGCATTTTCATGTCAATGTCGTCACGGCGAAAGAGATGGAGAAAGTCCCCTTTGACATCAGGAAATGGGGGGCGGTAGGTGACCTTACTTCGTCGCATCGCCCAATTGGCCCAATTGGCATATTCCGGATGACGCCGCGCTAGCCGCGCATAACGCTTCTTTGCCCATAATGAATTTTTGAGAATCAGTGCCAGCCCTATGGGCAAAAGGACAAGGGGACCTGGGCCAGGAAGCGGACCAAGCAACGGTGCGCCTAAAACGATCAACCAACCAAACATCAGCATACACCAACGGAAGGCATTGGTTTCGCGCCAAGATTTTCCGACAGGTTTCGACATCAATGATGATGTGGGGCAGAGCACACCAACGTGCAAGTGACGCCGGCATCATTTCAGCGCGTTTTGTTGGCCTATTTGTTCACTTTTTTAACGCAAACGGGCTGTAATCTGCGGCAGGATAGACTATGTTGGGACTAACATGACAAAAGCACTCTCCCACCTTCACCATATCGGCGTTTTGCCCTCAGACATCGACTTCATGGGGCATGTGAACAACGCACGCTATCTGAATTGGGTTCAGGATGCAGTCTTGGCGCATTGGAACAAGCTTGCCCCACCTGAAACGGCCGCGAAATATCTATGGGTCGCGCTTAAGCATGAAATAACCTACCGCAAGCCAGCATTCCTCGATGATGAGGTAATCGCGTCGGTTGTCCTCGAAAAGGTGCAAGGCGCGCGGTCGTTTTACGACACGGTTATCAAGCGTGGCGAAGATGTTCTTGCCGAGGTCAAATCAAGCTGGTGCTGCATTGATGCAGCAACGCTACGTCCTGCGCGGATTGCTGCAGAGGTTCAGGCCTATTTCTTCCAGAAGGATGAGCCGAAGCCCGTCTTGTAATCTGGTGTAAGTTTAGAAAATAGGATCGTCCGCGCCATCGCCAATCGGCGTCACGGCGTTGTGGATCCCGCACTCGACCTTGTCCCAACCCTTCCAACGACCGGAGCGCGGGTCTTCGCCGGGCGCGACCTTCGTGGTGCAGGGCGAACAGCCAATTGACGGATAGCCTAGTTCTACCAAGGGATGCGCAGGCAAGGCGTGGTCGGCCATATAGGCGTCGATTTTGGCCTTGTCCCAATCGGCAAGTGGATTGACCTTCAACCGGCCATCTTCGATTTCAAAACGGGGCAGCGCACGGCGTGTTGATGATTGAAACGCCTTGCGGCCCGTAAACTGCGCATCAAAGCCTGCCAGAGCGGCGTTTAACGGCAACACTTTACGAATTTCGCAGCAACCATCAGGGTCATAAGACCAGCGCAGGCCAGTTTCATCTTTTTGACGCAGCAATGCAGAGTCAGGCGTCAAAATGCGCAGGTCCAACAGCCCAAGCATTGACCGGAGTTCTTCCCGATAGGTGATCGTCTCGGGAAAATGTTTGCCCGTATCCAAAAACAGCACAGGAACTGAAGGGTCAATGCTTGCAATCAGGTGCAGCAAGACGGCACTTTCCGCGCCGAAGCTGGAAACGACCGCAGCATCTCCCAACATATTTTCGCGCAGCAAGATGGTCAGCATCTCAACCGTATCACGGCCCCGGAACATGTTATTCAAGCGAACGGCGTCGCCGTCTGTATAACGGGGGGCAGTGTTAATACGATCTGCGACGCGGACCTTGTCACCCATGCCGTAGCTTCCAGATGGGGACGACATTATCCGCAGCCCCTTGATAAGCGTGATCGTAATTCTCCAGCGCGCGGGCAACGGCTTCGGGATTTAATGACGCTTCTGGCGCGAAGCTGTCAAAACCGCAGCGGCGCATGAATGCAATCTGGTCGACCAAGACGTCGCCTTGTGCGCGTAATTCGCCCTTATAGCCTGCCTCCCGCAATATCCGCGCGGAGCTATAGCCCCTGCCATCGCGATATTTGGGAAAGGCCACTTCGATGAGCGTGAGCCGATCGAGAAAAGGGATCAAAGCCCGCGCATCGTCATCAGGCTCAAGCCGAACAGCGGTTGCATTCGATTGATCCAGAAAGGCATCAAGCGTGACTGACGGCTGTTCCGAGACATCATCGGTGCGATAGCGAAACTCAACCATAAATGGCCTCCTTAAAAGGTTCGAGACCGACACGGCGATAGGTGTCGAGGAAACGTTCGTCGCCCTCCCGCAATGCCTTGTAAACTTCAGTTGCCTTTTCGACCGCATCGACCACGCCGTCTTCATCAAAACCGGGGCCAATGATTTTACCGATGCTGACATCTTCCGCGCCCGAGCCACCGAAGGTCAGTTGATAATTTTCCACGCCCTTTCGGTCGACACCCAAGATGCCGATATGGCCCGCATGATGATGTCCGCAGGCGTTAATGCAGCCCGAAATTTTTAGCTTCAATTCGCCAAGGTCGCGTTGGCGTTCCATGTCGGCAAAACGCGTCGCAATTTTCTGCGCGACGGGGATCGAACGGGCATTGGCAAGGCTGCAATAATCAAGGCCCGGACAAGCGATGATATCGCTGATGAGGTCAAGATTGGCGTCGGCCAATTCCGCATCGCGCAAGCCCTGCCAGACGGCATAGAGGTCACGCTTTGCCACATAAGGCAGCACGATATTTTGCGCATGGGTAACGCGCAGTTCGTCGAAGCCGTATTTTTCGGCCAAGTCAGCCATGACATCAATTTGCTTTGATGTGGCGTCGCCCGGAATACCGCCAATAGGCTTTAGGCTGATATTGACGATCGCGTAGCCTGCTTGCTTGTGTGGTTTCACATTCTGGTCAAGCCAGACGGCGAAATCGGGATCAGTCCGATCCGGTTCCACATCCGGCGCATCATAAGCCGGCGGCGCAAAAAAGGCGCTTATGCGCTCAAGTTCAGCCAAAGGCGGATCGATGCCCAAGGTTTTTACATGGGCGAATTCTTCCGCAACTTGGCGGCGATATTCGTCTGCACCAATTTCGTGGATGAGGATTTTGATACGCGCTTTATAGATATTGTCGCGCCGTCCGTAGCGGTTGTAGACACGCAGGCAGGCCTCGAGATAGCTCAACAGGTCGTCGGCTTTGACGAACGGGTTGATTTCGGGCGCGATCATCGGCGTACGGCCCATGCCGCCACCCACGAAAACGCGCGCTCCAAGCTCGCCATCTTGCTTGATGAGTTCAAGCCCGATGTCATGCAGACGCATTGCTGCACGGTCTTCTGCTGACGCGATTACCGCAATTTTGAACTTACGCGGCAGATAGCTGAATTCCGGGTGGAAGGTCGACCATTGGCGCAGCAATTCTGCCCATGGACGTGGGTCAGTGACTTCGTCAGCGGCAGCTCCGGCATATTGGTCAGACGAAATGTTGCGGATACAGTTGCCGCTCGTTTGAATGGCATGCATTTCGACGGTGGCCAATTCCTCGAGCAGATCCGCGCATTCATCAAGCTTGATCCAGTTATACTGGATATTCTGACGCGTGGTGAAATGGCCGTAATCGCGGTCATATTTGCGCGCGATATGCGCCAGCATCCGCATCTGACGTGAATCGAGCGTGCCATAAGGAATGGCTACGCGCAGCATATAGGCATGCAATTGCAGATAGAGACCGTTCATCAACCGCAATGGCTTGAACTGGTCCTCAGTGATTTCACCTGCAATGCGGCGGTTCACCTGATCGCGGAATTCGGCAACGCGTGCGTCCACCATCGCTTGGTCATAATGATCATATTTATACATGTCAGATTATCCAGTCGCCAGCCGCAGGGTCGGCAGGTTTTAATGAAAGGTCAGTGCGCACGGTTGGTCCAAGCGCGCGAATGCGGTCCTTGATATGGGCAGGACGCGGACCGTCATCGGTTGGCACCGCGTCGATGATGTAAGGGGCGTTGACGCGGCGTGCGCCTTCCTCGGCGTGCAGTATGGCCTCGCCATGCTCGCCGACATCAGCCGCATCTTCGACATGGATGGACCAGCCATTGCCCGTCCACCAGGTCACGGCGCCAGATTCCAAATCATTTCCCGTCAGTAACTTCACGCGATTTTCTCCGCCTGTTTGGCAAAATGGATTAGCCGATCTTCGGCATCGGACTTCAGGACCACATCACCGACAATGATGATGGCAGGCGACACAACGCCCTCCCGCGCAATCATGTCACCAAGGTCAGTCAATATCGTACGCATGGCGCGCGCATCAGGTCGTGTAGCGCGCTCTAATACCGCCACAGGGGTATCAGGTGACAGTCCATCGCAGATAAGCTTCTCGGTAATGTCGGCCGCGGTCGCAATGCCCATGTAGATAACGAGCGTGCGGCCTTTTCCAGCCAGCCCAGCCCAATTCTGGTCGGTCAGGCCCTTGCACTGGCCAGCCACAAAAGTAACGGCGCTGGCGGCATCACGGTGCGTTAGCGGCAACATTGTCGCTGCAGCGCCGCCCATCGCAGCGGAAATGCCGGGGACGACCTCAACATCGATGCCAGCATCCCGGCAAGCCTCGGCCTCTTCGCCGCCGCGACCAAAAATGAACGGATCGCCGCCTTTTAATCGTACGACCATGTGGCCAGCTTTGGCCTCGCGAACAAGGATGTCGTTGATGCCGTCCTGCGGAACCGAATGGCGCGACCGGCTTTTGGCGACCGAAATCAGGCGTGCTTCCGGGTTAATCAGCGCCATGATGGCGTCATCAACAAGGCCGTCATGTACCACAACATCGGCGGCCGAGATCAAACGCACGGCCTTGACCGTCAGTAATTCGGGATCACCGGGACCAGCCCCCACCAAATATACACGTAATTTTTCCATGGTCCCAACATGGGCAAAAGCGGGGCCTGCTTCAAATCAGGATAAGTTGGCCATGGGTTAGAAGAACTTTAGCGGTGCTTGGATGTATCGACGGCGCGGACTATTCTGCGTGGGGTGATGCGGCACTTTCATCATCCCTCAGCCCCACACCAATTGCGGCGCGCGGAACGTCGTTTTCCGACGAAACGACCGGATAAGCGCAGTAATCCGCCGCATAATAAGCGCTTGGACGGTGGTTGCCCGAAAGGCCAATGCCGCCAAAAGGAGCAGCCGATGACGCACCATTGGTTGGGGCATTCCAGTTGACAATGCCTGCCCTGCTGTTTGCCCAAAACTGGTCATATTGTGCTGCTGTACCGCCTATCAAGGATGCGGAGAGCCCAAAACGGGTGTTGTTCGCCTCAGCGATTGCCGCCTCAAAATCCGGCACACGAATGACCTGAAGCAGTGGACCGAATAATTCGATATCGGGCCGGTCAGGCATATCTGTCACGTCGATGATGCCGGGCGTCAGAAAGGGCCTTCCGGGGATGGGCGTGGCCATATGCCGAATGGGACGTCCACCCCGGCTCATCAGTGCCAGAAAACTCTCGACCAGCCGGTCACAAGCTTCGTTATCGATGACTGGGCCCATGAAGGGAAGTGGCTCGCTATGTGGACCACCGACAATTAACCTGTCTGCGATTTTCTTCACTTCGGCAATCAATGGATCATAAATTTCCTGTTTGACGATCAGGCGACGTGCGGCCGAACAACGCTGACCCGCGCTCAGAAAGGCAGATTGAATGATCAGCACTGCCGCGCTGTGAATGTCTGTGGTGTCCCATGCGATGATCGGGTTGTTTCCGCCCATTTCGAGCGCGAGTATCTTGTCTGGCCGGTGCGCGAATTGCCGGTTGAGTGCCAACCCGGTTTGCGCCGATCCTGTAAACAACAGGCCATCAATATCGGGGTGCGCGGACAAAGCCTTACCTGTTTGCGGGCCGCCTTGGGCAAGTCGGACCACGCCGTCTGGTATACCCGCCTTGTGGTAATATTCGACCAGAAGCGCGCCAACCGCTGGTGTTTTTTCGGAAGGTTTGAAAACCACGGCATTGCCCGCGATCAAGGCTGGAATGATGTGGCCATTGGGCAAATGCGCCGGAAAGTTGTAAGGCCCCAAAACCGCCAGAACACCGTGCGGTTTGTGCCGCAAGGCGTTTCGCGAGCCTGCTTTGCCATCAAGCCGTCGCTGCGCGGTGCGGTCAGCATAGGCCCTTAAGGAGATGTCGACTTTGCCAATGACGGACTCGACCTCGTTACGAGCCTCCCATAGGGGTTTACCGGTTTCGCGGGAAATAAGGTCCGCAAATAAATCAAGATCGGCACGGACGCGATTGCCGAAACTGCGCACCCGTTCAATGCGGTGGGCAAGCGGCGCTGCCGCCCATAAGGGCCATGCAGACCGCGCCATCGCTATTTCATGGTCGACATCGCTCACGCGTCCGCGCCAAAGCTCGTCACCCGTGGCCGGTTCAAAGGAAATCAGTTCAGACAAGACTCGCTTTCGGATTGGTCGAAGTTGACTGTGTTAACGCGATTGCTTTTTATATCTGGTAAATAAAATCCATAAAATCCGCTTATTACAGGTTTGGCGAATGCGCCTCCGCCATTGCACGTATGGCCGAAACCTTGGCATTAAGTGGTTGCCAATCATCCTTATCAGCAATCGCCCGCCAAATGTCTTCCACTTCATTTATCAACATCGAACATATCGGTCCATCGGTCCAATAAGCGTCCTTTTTTGCATCAATCGGGCTGTAGCCAGCCAGTAATTCAGCGAATGCCATTTGATATTCGCCATTAATCTCGACCGAACCATCGCCGCCGTAACGATATCGATGGAAGAATTGGTCGATAGGAAATTTCTCCCGCGACATTGCGCGCTCGGCTGCTTCAACCAATTGCCTGTCCAGTTCATCGCCGCGCGATGCAAGGCCAAGACGCCATAAAAAGCGCCGGATCACGGCTTGCTGATACAGGGCAGGGAAGTGTTCCAGCGCCGCAATCAAGGGCGGTGCCTCTGATACCAAACGCAGCGCAACGGCAAGCTGACCAAGGTTCCAGTGCAGCGCTTCGGCCTGCCGACCAAAAGCATACAGTCCGGACTCGTCGAAATAGGCTGCGGTGAAGGCCGGGTCCCAATATTCGGTGAATCGCCAAGGACCATAATCGAAGCTTTCGCCGGTGATGTTGATATTGTCGGTGTTGAGCACGCCGTGGACAAAGCCAGCGACCATATATGACGCGGCAAGATCGGCGACGCGTTCGACCGCCAGCGCTAGCAATTGCGCTGCAGCATTCTCGGACGGGGCGACACCGTATAATTGCGTCAGGCAATAGGTGATGAGCTGCTGCATGAATTCTGCATCGCCCTCAGCCGCGACGCGTTGGAAGCTGCCGATGCGGATATGGCTGTGGCTTAGCCGCACCATGACGGCCGACCGTGTCGGCGACGGTTCATCACCGCGCATCAATTCTTCGCCGGTTTCAATAATCGAAAATGTTTTGGAGGTGTTGACGCCAAGCGCCTCCAGCATTTCCGTTGCCAAAATCTCCCGCACTCCGCCTTTCAGGGTCAGGCGGCCATCACCCCGCCGGCTGTAAGGCGTGGTGCCCGAGCCCTTGGTCGCCAGATCGAGCAAGCGGCCTTCACCATCACGCATTTGCGCAAACAGGAAACCGCGCCCATCACCGATATCGGGATTATACACCCGAAACTGGTGCCCATGATATCGCAAGGCAAGCGGCTCAGGCATGTTATCGGGCAGCGGTTCAAAGCGGCCGAAATGCCGTATCCACGCCGCGTCGTCCAGTTCCGCCAGCCCTATGGTCGCAGCCCAACGGTCGTTACGAAACCGCAATTTTGTCTCCGGAAAATTCGCCGGATGCACGACATCACCAATTTTTGCGCCAAGACTGGCGATTTGCGGATCAGGGCGGTAGGGGGATGGGGACGGTTTCATATTCATCTAACGCATCTGGGCGGTGCATCGGGGAAAGGCAAGTATGGCGGCGGTCCGCATATTGCATTTGCATAGCAGTTTTAACTTTGGCGGCCAGGAATCGCGCACAGTTCGCCTGATGAACCATTTTGGTGATCAGGCCGAACATACGGTGTTGTCTGCTGTCAGTGATGCATTTGGCGCTGCAGACGCTATTGACCGTCGCGTGAAAGTCAACTTCCCGAAAGAAGCGGCGCCCTCGCTTGCCGGAAGACCCGGCATGGGCCGTTATCGCCGCCTGGCCGTGTATATGAAGAAATTTCATCTCGTCCTCAGTTACAATTGGGGCGCGATGGACGGCGTCATGGCGCACACATTGTTCACGCGCAGCATGAACTTGCCGCCGTTGATCCATCATGAGGACGGGTTTAACCATGATGAGATTGACCGCTTGAAATGGCACCGCAATTGGTACCGCACGATTGCGCTGCAACGGTCAAGCGCGCTGGTGGTGCCATCCAAAACTCTTGAGCAAATTGCGCGTACCGTCTGGCATCAACCGCTTGAGAAAATCGCGCGCTTTCCCAACGGCATTGATACCGACCATTATAACCGTCGGCCGCAACGCGGGGCATTTCCGGGCTTTCAAAAACGGGATGGAGAAATTGTCATTGGCACGATTGCGGGGCTTCGGACGGTAAAAAACTTGCCGCGGCTTGTGCGAGCAGTTGCGGCGGCTGGTCCGAATATCCGGCTCGCGATTGTAGGCGAAGGCCCTGCGCGCGACACGATTTTGGCAGAGGCCGCGCGGCTTGGCATCTCCGACCGCGTGATGATGCCCGGTTTCTTACGTGACCCGGCACGCTATATCCGGCTTTTCGACATTTTTGCACTCTCATCGGATAGCGAACAATATCCAATTTCGCTGGTTGAGGCGATGACCAGCGCGCTTCCAATTGTGTCCACTGATGTGGGCGATGTCCGCAATATAGTCTCGCGCGAAAACCGTCCATTTGTGGTGCCCCGCAGTGACGAGGATGCTTTGGCTTCTGCTATCAATAACTTGGCGTCGGACGCGGCCCTTCGGGAAACTTTAGGTGCCGCAAATCGGTTGGTGGCCTGCTCGCAATATGATGAAGATACTATGTTTGCCCGCTACCGGCAGCTATATGGCTCCGCCATGAAACGTGCGGATTTTGCGCGACAAAGCTGAATATTTGCGATAGCGGAATGGAAGAGAAGCGCGCAGAACCGCGC
The DNA here is from genome assembly GCA_040385805.1 of Pseudomonadota bacterium. Lineage (GTDB taxonomy): Bacteria > Pseudomonadota > Alphaproteobacteria > Sphingomonadales > Sphingomonadaceae > Sphingorhabdus_B. The sequence continues at coordinate 37,967 of JAZKGS010000104.1, forward strand.
TTTCAGCGATAACTTTAGGGGTTGCAATTGTGTTCAAGGGTCTGAAACCCATTATCTATGGTGGCCGTGAAGTCTGGCCATTGGTCGAAGGCGGCAAAGGTGTTGCTGCCACCAATCATGCAAGTTCGGGCGCGTGGGCTGCTGCTGGCGGCATTGGCACGGTGTCTGCAGTAAATGCCGACAGTTATGACGAAAATGGCGAGATGATCCCGCAAGTTTTCCATGGCAAGACGCGTGCCGAACGGCATGAAGAGCTTGTTGAATATGGCATTCGCGGCGGTATCGCGCAGGTGCGGCTTGCGCATGAAATGTCGAATGGCAAGGGCGCGATCAATATTAACATTCTGTGGGAAATGGGCGGGTCACAACGCATCCTGCACGGTATTCTTGAAGCCACTAAGGGCATGGTCACTGGTGTAACCTGTGGCGCCGGTATGCCATACAAGCTTTCCGAAATTGCGGCGCAATATGGCGTTTATTATCTTCCGATCGTCAGTTCAGCGCGTGCATTCCGCGCCCTGTGGAAGCGCGCCTATCACAAGGTGCCCGAATGGCTTGGTGCAGTGGTCTACGAAGATCCGTGGTTGGCCGGTGGCCACAACGGCTTGTCCAACGCCGAAGACCCGCGCAGCCCCGAGGATCCCTATCCGCGTGTCAAAGCCCTGCGCGATGTAATGCGCGTTGAAGGCATTTCGGATGATGTGCCAATTGTCATGGCGGGCGGCGTCTGGTTCTTGCGTGAGTGGAATGACTGGATTGATAATCCAGAGCTGGGGCAGATTGCATTCCAGCTGGGCACACGTCCGCTGTTGACGCAAGAAAGCCCAATTCCAGCGGGTTGGAAAGATGCACTTACCAAGATTCCAGAAGACGGGGTTTTACTGCATCAATTCTCGCCAACCGGCTTTTATTCCAGCGCTGTTATCAACCCATTCCTGCTTGAACTTCAGGCACGTTCGGAACGTCAGATTCCGTTCGTGCAGACCGCTGATGCGGAACACACTGCGCAATTGGATGTCGGTGTGAAGGGCAAGAATTTCTGGGTCGCCCAAGCTGACCTTATGAAGGCCCGCGAATGGGATGCACGCGGGTTCACCGTCGCGTTGAAAACTCCTGACAACTCATTGGTCTTTGTAACCCCGTCGGCAGGCGAAGTCATCCGCAAGGATCAGAAAGACTGCATGGGTTGTTTGTCGCATTGCGGATTTTCGTCGTGGAAAGACCATGACAACAACTCCACGGGCCGTCTTGCCGATCCGCGTAGCTTCTGCATTCAAAAGGCGCTTCAGAACATCGCTCATGGCGCGCCGATTGACGAGAATCTCATGTTTGCGGGGCACAGCGCCTACCTGTTCGGGAAAGATCCGTTTTATTCGAACGGCTTCGTTCCAACGGTACAGCAATTGATGGACCGCATTCTTACGGGTGATTGACGTCATTTGACATTTACCGAATATTGACCTTGTTTGCATAACCTTGCGGCGAAGGGGTCATTATGGGATACACAACGTCGCAATTTCGCAAAGTGCCGCCCGCGCGTCTGGAACAGCGGGAGGCGGTTCGGCATCCGGTCCTGCTCGGAAAGGCAACCGTCCGTAAGCATGCAGATCGTCCGCTATCCGCATTTCTTGTGGATCTATCGGTATATGGTTGCCGTATATTGCTCGAGGGTAAGGTAAATGTCGGAGACCGCCTCTGGCTGCGTCTGGCGGGAAGCGAACCCATTGGCGCCACTGCGGTTTGGTTTGAAGGTGGCCGCTTGGGCTGCAAATTTGACGACACGCTGGACCGCAGTCTGTTCCGTACATTGACGCTGCAGGCAGGTTGAACCTGTTTCAGACTTGGCGGAGCATTATACCGCGCCAGGGCATTCAATCCAGATCCCACGCCCGTTCGCCATGGCTTGAAATGTCGAGGCCATCGCGCTCCTGATCTTCGCTGACGCGCATCGGGAAAAGCATCGCCACCATATAGCCGATGATGAGCGTCACTACCGCTGAATAGGCCGCGACAAAGGCAACGCCCTTTATCTGTGCCCAAAGTTGCGAGACCATGCCCGCGCCCTCGGCATAGCCAACGCCGCCCAGCCATTCGCTGGCAAAGACGGCGAGCAAGATCGAGCCTAACATACCGCCAACGCCGTGTACGGCGAAAACGTCGAGCGAATCGTCGATCTGAAGCGTGACTTTGACCGCGCCAACAAACCAAAAGCAGATAACTGCCGCCAATATGCCCAAGATCATTGCGCCGCCCGGGCCAATGACGCCAGCGGCTGGCGTAATGGTCGCAAGCCCGGCAACTGCGCCCGTCGCAAAGCCGACCGCAGTCGCCTTACCGACCTTGATCCGTTCGATGAGCAACCAGACCAATGCTGCCGCCGACGCGCCGACATGGGTGTTGATGATGGCGCTTGCCGCGGCGTCATTTGCGGCCAGGGCAGAGCCACCGTTGAAACCAAACCAGCCCACCCATAACAATCCGGCCCCTGCGACCGTCAAAGCAGGGCTGTGGGGCAGCATAAGCGTTTTGGGGAACCCAATACGCTTGCCGAGCATGAGGGCCACCACGAGCGCTGAAACGCCTGCAGTGGTATGCACAACAATGCCGCCAGCAAAATCAATTACGCCCTGTTCGGCCAAAAACCCGCCGCCCCATATCCAGCGGGCGACCGGGACATAGACGAGAAGCGACCATAAGCCGCTGAATGCCACGACCCAGCCAAAGCGCGCACGTTCCACCCATGCGCCAACGATGAGGGCAGGGGTGATGATGGCAAAGGTCATTTGGAAAAGCGCGAAGGCCAATTCGCCAGTTGTTTGCCCTTCGCGGATCGAGTCCAGCAGGCCGTTGAACATGAAATTTTCGTACGAGCCGATAAAGCCATTGCCATTGACCGAGAAGGCCAGGCTGTAGCCAATGACGATCCAGATGACGGAAGCCACCGCCGCGACCGCACCGCATTGCACCAGTACCGAAAGGAAGTTCTTGGCGCGCACCAGTCCGCCGTAAAACAAGGCAAGCCCGGGCAAAGTCATCATCAACACCAAAGCCGACGCGGTCAAAATCCACGCGCTGTCGCCGCTATCGGTTTGGGGTAATGTGACAACGGCATTTTGCGCCACCGCAGGTGCGGCGGTCAAAGCGCCGATGAGCAGCGCTGGCGTCAAAATTTTCGGAATCATAGTCGTGTTGGCCCCCTATCGGGGAACAGTATCTAGGCGCGCGATGGGAAAGCCTCAATGCCCAATATTGCCATTAAGTACCGACAATAGAAAGAAAATTACTTAATGCCAGCCTTGGAGGACTTGATCCGGCGGACGGTGGCCATCTGCCCAAACGCGGATATTCGTGATGACGCGCTCGCCCGATGCTTCGCGGCCCTCAAAGGTCGCACTGCCCATATGGGGGAGCAACACGACATTAGCGATGTTGAAAAGCCGCGCGTTCACCGCTGGCTCATGCGTGTAGACATCCAATCCGGCGCCAGCGATGCGTCTGGTTTCCAAGGCATCAATCAACGCGTCTTCGTCAATCAATTCACCGCGTGAACTGTTGATGATATAAGCGTCGGGCTTCATCTGTGCGATGCGGTCGGCGTTGATGATCTTGTCGGTTTCAGCAGTCAGCGGGCAATGCAGGCTGATGATGTCCGACCGCGCCACGAGGCGGTCAATGTCCGGTTCAAAAGTGATGCCCAATTCATCCTCAACGCTCGCGGGCAGGCGGCTGCGCTTGTTATAGATGATATTGAGGCCAAATGCTCTCGCCCGCATCGCCACGGCCTCACCAATCCGGCCGAGCCCGATAATACCAAGTGTCTTGCCACCTATACGGTGGCCGAGCATCCCTGTCGGGCTCCAGCCGCGCCATTCTCCATTACGCATTGCGCGATGCCCTTCACCAAGTCGGCGGGGGACGTTGAGGATCAGCGCCATCGTCAGGTCAGCGGTATCGTCAGTGAACACGCCCGGGGTGTTCGTGACCATTATGCCCCTGGCCTTTGCGGCGGCCAGATCGATATGGTTGACGCCTGCACCATAGCTGGCGATCAGCTTCAGCCGAGGCGGCGCGGCGGCAATGACTTCGGCATCAATGCTGTCGGTCACCGTTGGCACCAGCACGTCACAATCGTTCATCGCTGCGATCAGCGCATCGCGGGTGAGCGGCGTGTCATCGGCATTAAAACGTGCGTCAAACAATTCGGCCATCCGTTTTTCAACTGCGGGCAGCAGCGTGCGGGTGACGTGAATGGACGGACGTTCAATGCGGCTAAGTTCTGGCATAGACTGACTAAAGCTGAATTCGCGGCAAGGTCAAGACAGGATGGTTGCGCTCGTCGCAACGCTTGCCGTATAAGATGAAAACGGTGGTAAAGAACATGGCTAATCAGAACAATTCTATAGTGCGTATCAGCGCCATTGCGCTCACGCTTTTTGGCGCCGTGTCAGCCGCTGGACAGGCGCAGCGCAAGCCGCCTTACTGGGCGTCGATTGAGGAGGCTGAGGCCCGTATGCGCACCGGGCCAAGCACTGAATTTCCTGTGACCTGGGTATATAAACGGCAGAACCTGCCTGTGAAGGTTGTTGCTGTGCACAGCGTCTGGCGCAAGGTGCAGGACCCCGATGGCGACCAAGGTTGGCTACACGTCCGGCTGCTAAGTCCCAAGCGGACGGCCATCGTCATTGGCAAAGAAGTGGGTGCCTTGCGTGACACACCTGAGGCAACCGCGCACATATCATGGCGCGTTGAGCCCGGAGTCGTGGGCATTATCGACGAATGCGAAAAGGGATATTGCCGCTTCGAAACCGAAGGTCGCTATGGTTATATCGAAACGGCGCGCATCTGGGGCGATGAGACGCCCTGAGGCGTGAAGCTTAAGCTTCGACGCGCTCCGCCAAAACGGTGAGGCCGGTCGCGTTCACTTCTGCAAAACCACCTGCGATCATCAAGCGCTCGGGCGTTGCGCCTTGCGTCTTGTAAATCTCAAGCGCCGCGTCGTTGCGCAACGTGCTCATCATCGGGCTATGGCCCTCCAACACACCGAAGTCGCCCTCGGTGCCCGGAACGACGACCATATAGACGTCGTCCGAGCGATAGAGCTTCTCAGGGGTTACGAGTTCGAACTTGAGTGCCATTTTCGTTCCTTCTCCCCACCCGCAGGCGGGAGGGGCCGGGGGTGGGCTTCTACATTGAGGCGCGGCAAGCGAGCTTGCGGCTCGCCCCACCCCTAACCCCTCCCGCTTGCGGGAGGGGAACTTAACTTACGCGGCTTCCGCAGCCATCTTGGCGGCCTTGGCGACGGCTTCTTCGATGCCACCGACCATGTAGAAGGCGGCTTCTGGAAGATGGTCATATTCGCCGTCGACGACTGCCTTGAACGACTTGACCGTATCTTCGACCTGAACAAACTTGCCGGAGATGCCGGTGAAGACTTCGGCAACATGGAACGGCTGCGACAGGAAGCGCTGGATCTTGCGTGCGCGGGTCACGGTCAATTTGTCGTCTTCCGACAATTCGTCCATGCCCAAAATCGCGATGATGTCCTGCAGCGACTTGTACTTCTGCAACGTTTCCTGAACGCGGCGGGCAGTGTCATAATGCTCCTGGCCGACAACTGCTGGCGTCAACACGCGGCTGACCGAGTCAAGCGGGTCAAC
>JAZKGS010000105.1:0-3502 GCA_040385805.1 Pseudomonadota bacterium
GCATCGGTTGGTGATCATGATCTCGTCCATGCCGCATTGTCGAACATCGGGGCGCAAATGGATTTCTGGAAGGTCGCAATGCGTCCCGGAAAACCGCTAATGGCCGGCATGATGGGCCGTGCTGTGGTTCTTGGCCTCCCCGGAAATCCGTCTTCGGCGTTCGTCACCGCATTTTTGTTCCTGCTGCCGCTCATTCGCCAAATGGCGGGTTGCCCATCGCCTTTGCCGGAATTGTTTGAGGCGGCGACCTCGGCTGACTTGCCAGCGGGGGGCTTACGGACCGAATATCTGCGTGCGAAAGTTAACGGCGGAACCATTACGCCGCTGATGGCACAAGACAGCGGCTTAACGCGCACGCTTGCTCAAGCGAATGCTCTGCTTGTTCAAGACGCACATTCTCCATCACGGTCCAAAGGGTCGACGGTTCAATATATGCGCCTGTCGTAAAATTTGGACACAATATGTGCGATTGTCCTTGACTTAACCGCTTTTGTTCCCTAATCGTTCTGTTCATGTTCAACAGGACGGAACCCTGAATATGCTCACAGCGAAACAGCACGAACTGCTTTTGTTCATTAACCAGCGACTTGATGAAAGTGGCATTTCTCCCTCGTTTGAGGAAATGAAGGAAGCGCTCGATCTGAAAAGTAAATCGGGGGTGCATCGTTTGATCGGTGCATTGGAAGAGCGCGGATTTATTCGCCGTCTCGCCAACCGTGCCCGTGCGCTTGAGGTGATGAAGATGCCTGAAGGCGGGAATATGCGCGGCGACAATGTGACACGTTTGGCGCCTGTCAAAGAAGCTAAACCGCAAATTCAGATTCCCATCGCGGCAAATGACGTCATGGAAATTCCGTTTCACGGCAAGATTGCTGCTGGTGTGCCGATCGAGGCACTTGAAGGGCAGAATTCGCTTTCGGTGCCAATGGCATTACTGGGCGCAGGTGAACATTATGCGCTTGAGGTGTCGGGCGACTCCATGATTGAAGCGGGTATATTGGACGGCGATTACGCCCTTATTCGTAAGGCGAATACTGCACGCGACGGCGAAATTGTGGTCGCGTTGGTCCGCGGTGAGGAAGCCACGTTAAAATATCTCCGCCGCGAAGGGCAACAGATCCGTCTTGATCCCGCCAATGGCAGCTATGAACCGCAATATTATGCGCAGCATGAGGTTGAGGTGCAAGGCAAGTTGGCTGGGCTGTTACGCCGTTATCATTGATTGGATGCAGCCGCGGCGCGCGCGGCAAGCGCGGCCTGCACCCATGGAGTGTGGCGGTTGTTTTCGTTTGCTGTAACCACGCGTTGATCATCTAGATAAAAGGCCAGGCCGCCGGTTTGCTCTAGTATCCGGCGGTCGGCCTTCATCCATTTTGGGCGGCAGGACTGGGGCAGCCATCGGTCGCTGACAACGATATCAACACGCTTGCAAGCGGCGGCCATTTCCATACTGGGGATTGGGTTATTTGTTCTGGTGGCCAGCAATGTCCACGAACGAGTTGCACCTGACAGAGTAATCACGCAATTATCTGACGTGCATTGAACGCCGGGCCAGTCCTCAATCGGCGTTGCTTTTGCATTGCTGCCGGCTTTCTCGAAAATCATACCGCGGACGAAGTCGCCTGCTTGTCCGCGCAGGAGGGCAACCTCCCCGACTTTGCTGACTAAGGCTAAATGCTTGCCATCGCCGGTAACCAGGATATCGGGACGCGGCGCCATGACCATTGCGTAAACGCCAATGAGGCATAAAGGCACGCCAACATAGCGGACGCGCGTTGCGAGCAACCCAAACAACAAGGCGCCAAAAACAAATGCACCAAAGGCCCAAATTGGCATTGCAGGCATCATAGTAACCGCGCCGGGCAGGCTGCTGACCCAGTGCGCGAGCGCTAATATCGCGGTTATGCCCTGCCCCGCCAGCCACCAAAAAGGCCAACCTAAGCCAAGGATATCAAAAACGAGCGCCAGCGCTTCTAATGGCATGATAATGAAAGTCGTCATGGGAATGGCGACCACATTGGCCAATGCACCATAAAGCCCGGCCTTGTGGAAATGAAACAACGCAATGGGTGTAAGAACAAGTTCAATAGCAAGGCCAGTAAGAACAAGGGACGCCAATGCTCTTGCAACTCGCTTTAGCAAGCTTTCGTCCCGCCTTTCGGTAAGCCGTTTAACGACGGGCAAATCGTGCATAACGACAATTGTCGCAACCGCAGCAAAACTTAGCTGAAAGCTTGGCCCAGCCATCGCCTCAGGCCAGAATATCAAAACTACTAAAGCCCCAAATGCCACCAGTCGTAGCGTAAGCGCATCGCGCCCCATCGCCAAAGCAACAAGAATGAGAAGGGCGGCTATGCAAGACCGGACCGTTGGCACCTCTGCCCCTGTCAGCAACGTGTATCCTACCGCACCAATCGCGGCCGCTGCGGCAGCGCATACCGGTATGGGCACGCGAAGCGCCAGCCAGGACGACATCGAAAGCAACCGGCTCACTGCAAGAAATATGAACCCGACCACAGCCGTCACATGCAAGCCACTGATCGACAGAAGATGCGCCAACCCGCTGTCCCGCATCGCTTGCGCATCTGCCTCACGGATATGCCCTTGATCCCCGGTCACGAGCGCCGCGCCTATTGCGCCTGCTCCACCCGGCATTGATGCCAAGATATGCGACGTGAGTTCCGCTCGTTTCGTCGCGAACAATCGTTCGCCATCTGCCGTTTGATAAAGCCGCACTTCCCCCAGCGCAGTCCCTGTTGCGCCAATCTGTTGAAACCATGCGCGGCGGGCAAAATCATACCCGCCCGGCAATGTGGGGCCCGCTGGTGGCAAAAGCCGCGCACGCAGACGCACTATGGATCCGGGTTGAAAGGCATCGTCATATTGCTCTGGTGAGAGATTTACCCGCACAAAGGGTGGCAGTTGCGCGTCATCACCAGTCGCAAGGCGAAGCCGAAAGACGTTGCGCGCCGAGATATTCTCCACCGATTCAATCCGTCCATAAAATTCGCCGATCCATATTTTTCCTAAAACAGGTTGCGCAACCGTCGTTGAACGAAAGGTGATCAGCGAAAACCCGATGAATGTAGTGATTGCAGCCATTCGGACGATTTGCCGCAATCTACTGCCCAGTGGCGCCAACATGCCAAATAATATTAAGGAAGCGCATGACAATGCCAGTCCAAGCCATGCCGACGGACCAGAAAATTGCCATATTGCCACGCCGAATCCGATGCCAACCGGTAGCCAGAGGGGTAATTGGTCGCGTTCGCGGTCAAGCCAATTTTCTATTGGCTGAAACAGCGTGTCTGGCGCACCGAATTGGGCAGTCGCGCTCGCAGTTAAAGTGCCCGAAAATTGTTCCACAACAAATGCTTAGCACTTACACACTAAAGCGCAAATCATCCGCCGGGAAGAAGCCATTGTTTGCCTTGACGCACGGGGAAATTCCTACCATTGGGCTAGGCAACGACATAGCCATTTTCTCCCCACGAAATATTGG
>JAZKGS010000105.1:3602-5159 GCA_040385805.1 Pseudomonadota bacterium
TTCCTACCATTGGGCTAGGCAACGACATAGCCATTTTCTCCCCACGAAATATTGGCACTTGAAGGGCCTCAGATTGTCGTCACGGGCGTTTCCCGCGTCCCGTATCATATAAAAAACATGCCTGATTTAAGGGCAGCCCTATAAATAGCTTAGCAGAGATGGAGTTTAAAAATGTCCGATAACAACGCAACGCTCACCGTTGGCGAAACCAGCTATGACTTGCCTATCATGAAGGGTTCGGAAGGCCCTGACGTGATCGACATCCGCAAGCTTTACGCGGCATCGGACCATTTCACTTTTGACCCTGGCTTTACGTCAACCGCTAGCTGTGAATCTGCGCTAACATTTATTGACGGCGACAAGGGCGTTTTGCTTCACCGCGGATATTCGATCGAAGAACTTTCCGAGCAGTCCAGCTTCATGGAAGTGTCCTATCTGCTTTTAAATGGCGAACTGCCGAACAAAGAACAACTGGACCATTTCAGCTACACGATCTCGCGGCACACGATGCTACATGAACAGCTAGCGACCTTTTACCGTGGTTTCCGCCGCGATGCCCACCCGATGGCGATTATGTGCGGCGTGGTCGGCGCGCTGTCTGCATTTTACCACGACTCCACGGACATCAGCGACCCAACCCACCGGATGATCTCAAGCCACCGGTTGATCGCCAAAATGCCCACAATCGCGGCGATGGCGTATAAATATTCGGTCGGTCAGCCATTTGTCTACCCAGATAATCGCCTGTCCTACACCGGAAACTTCTTGCGCATGACCTTTGGCGTACCCGCCGAAGAATATGTCGTGAACCCAGTTATTGAACGCGCCATGGACCGGATATTCATCCTCCATGCCGACCACGAACAGAATGCCTCGACCTCGACTGTGCGTTTGGCCGGTTCATCGGGCGCAAATCCATTTGCTTGCATCGCGGCTGGTATCGCCTGTCTATGGGGCCCGGCACATGGCGGCGCGAACGAAGCCGCTTTGAACATGCTGCGTGAAATCGGCACGCCTGACCGCATCCCCCATTATATTGAGCGCGCAAAGGACAAGAACGATCCGTTCCGCCTCATGGGCTTTGGTCATCGGGTGTACAAAAACTACGATCCGCGCGCGTCGGTAATGCAAAAAACGGTTCGTGAGGTTCTCACCGAACTCAATATCAGCGACCCGATCTTTGACGTTGCGATGCAGCTTGAAGAAATGGCGTTGAACGACCCGTATTTCATTGAGAAGAAGCTGTTCCCGAACGTCGATTTCTATTCCGGCATCATTTTGTCAGCCATTGGTTTCCCGACCGAAATGTTCACCGTGTTGTTTGCGCTCTCGCGGACTGTGGGCTGGGTGGCGCAGTGGAATGAGATGATTTCCGATCCAGCGCAAAAAATTGGCCGTCCGCGCCAGCTTTACACCGGGCCAAATCACCGGCCCTATCCCGGCTTAGACGCTCGCTAAATTATCGTGGAAGGCGGAGCGTGAATATTGCGCCTCCGCCTTCAGCATCTCCGACAGTCAGCTCCCCGCCCATAGCGAGGGCCAAACGTCGCGAGATAT
>JAZKGS010000106.1:0-8696 GCA_040385805.1 Pseudomonadota bacterium
GAGCTTGGCCCGGTGAAGATCAACCCGGCGGCACAATAATCCGCGCAAACAAAAACCCCGTCCGGGGGAGGGTCCGGACGGGGTCGTTTTAGTCCTCTTCGCCTGCTAGGGGGATTTATGAGGACGTCATTCGGGCCACCGAAGCGGCCCGAAATCTTATGGCATTACAACGGTGTCGACCAAGTGGATCGTACCGTTCGACGCGACCATGTCTGGCGCAGTCACAGTTGACTTGCCGCCCTTGGCATCAGTCAAAACGATCTTGTCGCCGTCCATGCTGGCCTTGAGGCTTGCGCCGTTGACTGTCTTGACAGTCGCGGTGCCGTTGCCGTCAGTGATCAGCTTGGTAAGGTCGCCAGACTTCACATCGCCAGCGACGACGTGATATGTCAGAAGTTTCGCGAGCGCTTCCTTGCTTTCTGGCTTCAACAAACCGTCAAGCGTTGCCTTGTCTACCTTTGCAAACGCGTCATTTGACGGCGCGAACACGGTGAATGGGCCAGCGCCCGACAAGGTTTCACCAAGGCCGGCTGCGGTTACTGCAGTTACCAAGGTCGATACTTGTGGGTTGCTCTGTGCCAATGCGACGATTGTCTTGTCGCCGGTTGCCTCGGTTGCAACCATCGTGTCAGATGCCATGGCATCGTCTTGTACAACTTCGGTTTCGGTTGGCGCTGGCGCTTCTTCGCTTCCGCTGCAAGCCGTCAAGGCAAGCGCAGACAGACCGGCTGCCCAAGTAAGTGTTAGTTTTTTCATCATCTAAGTCCTTCCGTATGATCCCCTCAACCTACAGTAACGCGGGAAAGGGATGAATGGATGCATTGCGCGGAAATATATAATTGGGCTTTGCGTCCAGCGCGATATACGTGCGTATGATGACTGGCCTCGCCCCTGCCCTGCGTGATGCAAGCCGCGCCCTTGAAACTACTAGTCCTACATCTCGGCTGGATGCAGAGCTTTTGATGGCGCATGCTTTGGGGCTCGACCGGTCAGTCATGCTTTTGCAGCAACACGACCTAAGTGTACCTGATGATTTCGCAGGGCTGATTGCGCGACGGATAGCTGACGAACCCGTCGCTTATATCACTGGAGTTCAAGCCTTTTGGGATCTGGAGCTGCGTGTTACACCCGACGTCCTTATCCCGCGCGCGGACAGTGAAACCTTGATTGAGGCTGCGATTGACTGGTTCGGCGAGAGGAACGCGCCCATGCGGATCGCGGACCTCGGCACAGGATCAGGTGCGCTGTTGCTCGCGGCCTTGTCCCTATTCCCGAACGCCGTGGGGATCGGCACCGACGCCAGTCCGGCAGCGCTTGCCGTGGCCAGTGATAATGCGGACCGGTTGGGCTTTGCCGACAGGGCAACCTTCTACCTGCGCGATTGGACCTGTACGGACTGGAATGCAGGGTTGGGGCAATTCGACCTCATCCTTTGCAACCCGCCTTATATTGAAGACGCCGCTATACTCGCCCCGATGGTGGCAGCGCATGAGCCCCACAGCGCATTATTTGCCGGAGCGGAGGGTTTGGATGATTACCGAATCTTGTTCCCTTCCTTGCGCGAAATACTTAATCCTGAGGGCGTTGCCTTTTTCGAGATTGGTTACAATCAGGCAGAATCTGTTGGTATACTTGGCGTTGACGTAGGATTTTTAACCGAATTGCGACATGATCTTGCCGGTAATCCAAGGGTGATACGCTTTTCGCTTGGAATCGCACAACAGTACGACTAGGACAAAAAGGCATCGCAGCAAAAAATCCGGATTTACGGTCTTTTAGCGCGAAGCCGCCCCCAGCGCAGATGGACGAATTGGCAGGGTCAAAGCTGACCCTAGCGCAACCCAGACCGGGTTCAGGGGTTTCATGCAATTATAATGCTAAATAGAGGACGGGTCAGCCCTGATGAATACCAACAACAGGCAGCAGCAGAACAATAATCGTCGCCGCGGTCGGAACAATAATAACAACCGGCAACAGAATAACAATCGCAGCGGTTTTGACTATCAAAACCAAATCGACAATCGTGCGCGCGGTAACGCAGCGCAGATGCTGGAAAAATATAAGAAGCTGGCACAAGATGCGCAGTTCAACGGTGACCGCGTTAACGCAGAATATCACCTCCAATTTGCCGACCATTATTTCCGCGTTCTCGCCGATTTCCGCGGTCGACAGGAAGCCCGTCAGGATCAGCAAGGCGAGCGCCGTCCACGTGACGATGCGCGCGACGACAACCGCGACGATCGCGACGATTGGCAAAATGACGACCGTTCACAGAATTATGACCGCTCGCCCAATTATGATGATCAGCCTTCATCGGGCAACGGGGAAACAGAAGCTGCATCGGATGATGAGGCAGCCGATAGCGACCAACGCGAACAGCGTGGCCAACAACGCGAGACGCGCAGCCGTCGTCCAGAGCGCACTGAGCGTCCTGAACGCAGTGGCGAACGACCAGAGCGCGCCGAACGCCCGGCAAACAACCGGAACGCAAATCGCGGCCCGCGCCGTCATCACAGCGAAGACGTTGATGATGCGCCTGCTGGCCTCGACCTTGCCGTCCTGCCGCCATCGATTGCAATTTCGCCAAGCGCAGATGAACCTGCTGAAAAGCCGGCACGCAAACCACGCGCGCGCCGCGTGAAGGCGGCGAGTGAAGATGAGGTTGCTGCTGCCGCGGAATAATCGCGCGCATGCGGCGGTGATGCCGCGTGCGCCAAATGGTTAAATTGACGCCGGGTTAATTTCTGGCGCCATCCGCCTCTGGCAATGGCCGCGGCTTATGCTCGTCATCCAGCGCAACAAAGGTGAACAATCCTTCGGTGACCTTGACCTCCTGTTGGCCGCGCTCGCGCGTCGCGATAACCTCGACCCGGATACCCATGGACGTGCGCCCGCGTCGTTCCAGCGTTGCATAGACAGAGATAATGTCGCGCAACAATATCGGCGCAATGAATTCCATCTTCTCAATTGCCACGGTGGCACAGGCACCTTGCGCAATGCGTCCAGCCAAAATGCCGCCTGCCTGATCCATCATGCCAAGCACCCATCCGCCAAAAATGTGGCCATTGGCGTTGATGTCCGCTGGCCCCGGAACGACGCGTAATACGGGGTCGTTCCGTTGCGGTAGGTTTCGAATATTTTCAGTCACCTGTCGGCTTCATCCTCAAATGGGTCATCAATGGCCTCGTCATGGCCAGACCCGCTGGACAGGAACACAAGGCCCATCAGCGCCGCGGTTAACATAATTGCTCCAGTGATCGCGCCAGCCGTTGCGATGAAGAAGTGGATGGAAACCATCCCATTCTGCCACCAGAACGCGCCCAGTGCGATGGCGGTCACAATCAATGTGACGCCAAACATCCAGCGCATAAGGCGCCAGTATCGCTGCCAGGCAAAGCTGGCATATTCGGGATCATCGAGGCGGGAGGGACGAGTCATAGCTTGATAAGGTCGCCTTATGCTATAAGTTCCATCATGGGCAAGGACATAAGGGAGAGAGTCGATGACGATTTCTGCAATACTGGCCAATCATCATCCAGATGTGTTTACGGCATTGCCGCATGAAAGCGTTGGCGAAGTTGTGACGCGTTTGTCAGAGAACCGGATTGGCGCACTTCCTGTGGTGGATGGCAAGACAGTGATCGGCATTTTTTCCGAGCGCGACATTGTCTACGGCGTCGCCAAGCACGGCGCGGCATTTCTGACCAAAACGGTTGCCGACACTATGACTGCCCCTGCGATTACCGTAGCACCTGACACCCCGATTTTATCGGCCTTATCGCTGATGTCGAAACGACGTATTCGCCACTTACCGGTGATCCAGAATGACGACCTTATAGGATTTGTGTCCATCGGGGACCTGGTCAAACACCGGATTGAAAAGATCGAATCCGAAGCAGCAGCCATGCGTGATTATATCAGCATGGCGTGACGCCACCCTCTAGGGTTGCGATTGACCTTATCCGGGTTGCGAAGGCGTGGTCAAAGGCGTTGGAGAAGCCGCGACAGGCTGCGTTGTTATAGGCGGAGCCATAATATTGTTAGCCGGCGTGTACACCGGCTTTGGCGCATATTTCATGTTCCAATCCGCCAAATCGCGCTCATATTGGACATAGGCGTCATAAAAATTGACGAACACATTATCGATGTCAGTCAACCCGCCAATTGCATATTCGGGCAAGGTTTCTTTCGGAAGTTGATTGGCCTCCGTCAGCTTGCGCAGGGACAGATCGCAATATTGCGCACGTACCGGGGGCAAGGCAAAGTAATTGTACAAATCTGTCAATTTCGTGTCGCGCATACGTAAGCCATTTTGCTTGGGGTAGCGCTTCACATATTCACGATCTACCGCCTTGCTGGTTTTCGACAACACTACCTTATGTAGAACAATGAATTTGTTATATTCAGTCGCAATCTGCCCCCATACGGGTCCCTGACAATTTAGCGCGGCAACATTCAGCGCCGACCGGAAATGCCAGATTTGTTCGTCACGGCTGAGACCTCGGTTTGGCGTCACACGAACGCCGTCCAACCCAACAGGCGGAATGGTCATCGACAATGCGGCGCCACCTGGCGGCATCGGCATCGCAGGCGGTGGTGGTGGCGGTGGCGGCAATTGGACAGGCGGCGGAGCAACTTTTACAGGTGGTGGCGGTGCACAAGCGGCGACGGCAGTGACGAGGATGATAGCTGATAGTTTTTTGATGCCCCGGCGCATTGATTAAGTCTCCGATATGCTGAAGCTGATTCCAACAAGATTTTACACCGAAAGAAAAGCCCTGTTCGACCAAATCCCAAAGAAAATGGCCCAGTGGTTTCCCACCGGGCCATCATTATCTGTTCAAGCTGAACCGTCGATGACTATTCGCGGTTACCGAGGAAGCTCAGCAAAAACTGGAACATGTTGATGAAGTCGAGATAGAGCGTCAGTGCAGCCATAACAGCAGCCTTACCGATCATTTCCGCACCTTGCAGGTAGAAATATTCGCTCTTGATCCGCTGTGTGTCATAAGCGGTCAGACCAGCGAAGATGAGCACACCAGCGCAGCTGATGACCCAACCCAAGGTATCAGAGCCAAGGAAAATGTTCACGATCGAGGCTACGATCAAACCGACCATACCCATCACGAGGAAGCTTCCCCAACCGCTCATATCCTTCTTCGTGGTGTAGGCCCACAAGCTCAAACCAGCAAAAGCTGCGGATGTGGCAAAGAATGTTTGCGCAATGGATTCGCCGGTGAACATCATGAAGATGCGCGCCATTGAAAGGCCCATCAGGACTGCAAAACCCCAGAACATCGCCTGCAGCGTTGCCGCCGAAAACTTGCCCTGACCAAAGCTCATGGCCAACACGACCACCAAAGGTGAAAGGATGATTACCCAGCTCATCAAGCTTGGGTTTGTCATCAGATTTTGAGCCAGCTCAGTCTGCGCAAACAGCATCGCAACAACGCCGGTCAGCAAAACGCCCGACGCCATATAATTGTAAACCTTGAGCATGTGCGAACGCAGGCCGGCGTCATAAGCGACGTCACCGGCGCGTGAACCAACACCTGCAAGACTTGACTGGGTCCCGGTTACCCGTGGATCGGACCACTGTGCCATGACTTAATTCTCCTCAAAACACGGCAATATAGCCGCATGGGGAGTATATTGGATGAATTCAGTCCAATTTCAAGCGAAACACGACAAGCGACATGCGGATTTTTTTGGCAGGTGTTTATATTGTGAGCACTAAATCCAGGCATCGACTATTGTCCGACGCCAGTTGTAAATCGGGTTGCGCAGCTTGGCTGTTCTGCTAGCCGTAGCACCGCAAGACGCCAACAGCCAATGAGGGAGAGCATAGTGAGTGTGACGGTCGAAGGCGAAAACAATCCAGCGGCCCAGCAACCGGATGCACCGCTGCCCGAAGCCAGCAGTTACAGCTGGTATGTTCTCGTCGTGCTGGTGGTCGTCTACATTCTCAACTTCATCGACCGTCAAATCCTCAGCATCCTGGCTGTCGATATCAAGGCCGACCTTGGCCTGACCGATGCCGATATGGGCTTTTTGGGTGGTGCGGCCTTCGCCGTATTTTATGCGCTTTTCGGGATACCGCTTGGTCGGCTCGCGGATAATTGGAGCCGCGTCAAACTGCTTTCGATTGGTCTTGCCCTGTGGTCGATTATGACAGCGCTGTCGGGCTTTGCGCGTAACCAGGCCGAATTGACCATGGCGCGGATGGGTGTCGGCGTTGGCGAAGCAACCGCCAGTCCCACGGCATATTCGCTGATTTCCGATTATTTCCCTAAAAAGCAGCGCGCAACCGCGCTCGCAATCTATTCCTCCGGTCTATATATTGGCGGCGGTGTGTCGTTGTTCATCGGCGCGCTCATCGTCCAAAGCTGGAACGCGGCGTATCCACAAGGCGGTCCGCTTGGCTTGGTTGGCTGGCAGGCCGCGTTCTTGGCGGTTGGTATTCCGGGCGTGCTGGTTGGCTTGTGGGTCGCAAGCTTACGTGAACCGAAACGCGGCGCGATGGACGGCCTTAGCACGCCAATGCACCCCGCCCCGTTCCGTGCATTTGTCGGCGACTTGTCGATGATCGTTCCGCCCTTCACTTTAGTCGGCGCATGGCAGCGCGGCCCCGCTGCACTAGCCATCAACGTCGCAACCGGCGCAGCGATTGCCGCCTTTGCCTATTGGATGATCCAGCTCACGGGCAATCTGCCACAATGGTCGGCCGTCGGCTTTGGCTATTACGCTGTTTTCTCATGGGCATCGACGCTACGCGCGAAGGACCCTGCCACCTTCCGCCTGATTTGGGGTACACCGGCCTTTATCTGCACCACGATTGGTTATGGTCTTGTTGCATTGGCCGCCTACGCCCTCGCATTCTGGTCTGCGCCTTATGCAGAAATCGTGCTTGGCCTGCCTAAGCAGGAACTGGCGTTTATTCTCGGCGCGAATGGCGCAGTTAGCGGCTTTTTGGGCGTTATTGTCGGTGGCCGTGTGGCGGATGCCTTGCGCACCAAAAATCCCGCAGGCCGCATCCTTGTCATCATTCTAGGCGTCCTCGGACCAATCATTCCCATCGGGATCGGCTACACCACCGACAACGCAACCTTGTTCTACATTATGAACTTCCTTGCAGGGATGCTTGGCGCAACAGCGCTCGGCGCGGCGGCAGCAACGACGCAGGATCTCGTCTTACCCCGTATGCGCGGCACCGCGACCGCAGCGTTCTTCCTTGGAACAACGCTCGTCGGCCTGTCCTTTGGCCCTTACATGGTCGGTCAAATTTCCGACCTTGCCGGAACGATGGTCGATGGCAAGCTGGTCGGCAATCTGCGCGTTGGCATCCTTTCGCTCATCGCAGTTGCGCCCATCGCTTTGGGCTTGCTGATCGCCGCCTATCGTACTGTGCCCAAGGCCGAACAAACTATTGTCGAGCGTGCACGCGACGCAGGAGAGCCGGTTTAATCACCCGATTAAATTCGGCTTGACGCCCGCGTAAGCTTGCTGCCATTGAAGGGGCATACCGCAGGACAATTTTGCAGGGGTTTTGACATGTCACTCGATAGCATTCCACGTACCGCTTATAATGAAGATCATGAGGCATTCCGCCAGTCAGTACGCCAATTTCTGCAAAAGGAAGTCGCCCCAAACGCAAAGCAGTGGCAGGAAGACGGCATTGTCCCCAAATCGATCTGGCCCAAGGCTGGCGAAGTCGGCATGCTCTGCCCCACCGCGCCGGTTGAATATGGCGGCCTTGGCCTCGACTTTGGTTACAACGCGATCGTTGACGAAGAATCGGCTTATTACGGCGGCGTAGCCACGGGCTTCTCATTGCAGTCCGACATCGTCGTCAACTATATCACCAGCTATGGCAGCGAAGAGCAGAAGAAGCATTGGCTGCCCAAGATGATCTCAGGCGAGGTCATCACCGCCATCGCGATGACTGAGCCCGGCACCGGCAGCGATCTTCAGGCGATGAAGACCACAGCCAAGAAAGACGGCAATCATTACGTCATCAACGGCAGCAAAACTTACATCACCAACGGCCAGAATGCCGACCTGATCCTCGTCTGCGTCAAAACCGACACCGAAATCCAGCCTGCCTATAAGGGCATGTCGATCGTCCTTGTTGAAGCTGATCGTGAAGGCTTCAAGCGCGGCCGCAACCTCGACAAAATCGGCATGGATGAGGCCGACACATCGGAACTGTTCTTTGAAGACGTCCGCGTACCGATGACCAATTGCTTGGGTGAAGAGGGCAAGGGCTTCATCTATCTTATGAGCGAACTGCCACAGGAACGCCTTTCTATCGCAGTTTCATCCATGGCAAGCACGCAAAAGGCTTTTGACGAAACCGTCGCATTTTGCCGCGACCGCATTGTCTTTGGAAAGCCTTTGCTCGATTTCCAGAACACGCGTTTCGTGCTGGCAGATATCAAGTCCAAGTTGCAGGTGGGCTGGGCGCATCTCGATTGGGCATTAAACCGCCATTACAAAAAAGAACTGACCGCCGAGGAGGGCGCGGCTGCCAAGTTATGGCATACCGATTTGCAGTGGGAAGTTGTCGATGCCTGTCTGCAATTGCATGGCGGCGCAGGATATATGAACGAATATCCTATCGCTCGTATGTGGCGCGCAGCGCGCGTAACAAGGATTTTTGGCGGCACGAACGAGATCATGAAGGAACTGATCGGTCG
>JAZKGS010000106.1:8796-15832 GCA_040385805.1 Pseudomonadota bacterium
ATGCCCAAACCCCAAAGTTGGCAGCGTAACCCTGCCAATTATCCGTTCAACCACCGCACCGAAACGCGGTTTGCAGATTTGGATTTGCTTGGTCACATCAACAATGTCTCGATGGCCGGATTGTTCGAACATGGCCGCGGCATGTTCAACCACGCAATTGAGGTCGAACGTCGTGCGCCAGGGCAACGCTGGCTGATTGTCAGCGTGGCAATTGAATATATTGCCGAGGCGCATTTCCCGGAACATGTCGAAATAGCCAGCGGCATCTTGCGGATCGGTAACAGCAGTTGGGATATTGCCTCCGCGGCATTTCAGGGCGGCGAATGCAAGGCAACGTGCATCACGACAATCGTGCTCACCGACGCCAACGGCCCCACTGCACTACCACAGGACCTGCGCGCGGAGTTTGAACGGTTGCACGTAAAGTCGACCTAGTCGGCAAAAACCCCTGCCCGTTTTTGCATTCCCGCCATCACCGCTTCAATCTGGTTCGGCGTGCGGATGACGCGGGCTTGGCGGACGCTTTCGGCCATTAAAATCGCGTCTTCGTCCATATCGGCATATTCGTTGAACAGCGCCTTCGCCTCGCGCATTGCGCCCGGATTGCGGTCTGCGATTTCGCGGGCAATGTTCATGGCCCGCGCGTGCGGATTTTCGTCCACGAAAGTCGCAAAGCCTAAAGTCAGCGCCTCAGTCCCTGAAAATTCCCGGTTGGTGTAGGTTAGCTCGCGCAACATGTCCTCGCGCACCATCCCGCGCCACAAGGCATAGCCGCCCATATCGGGGATTAGTCCCCATTTCATCTCCATCACCGCGAGCCGGGCATCAGGCGCAATGACGCGAATGTCGGCGCCGCTGGCAATCTGCAATCCGCCGCCAAAACATACGCCGTGCACTGCCGCGATGACGGGCATTGGCAGCTTGCGCCAAAGCATTGCGACTTGCTGGAATGTGTTGGCATTGCCGTGCGTGCGATCCGTCAGGCTGCCCATCCCGCTATTCGCGCTTGCCCCCCCACTCGCCATGCTGGCCATGTCAAGTCCCGCGCAGAAACTGCGTCCTTCGCCCGACAAAACGACCGCGCGCACGCCTTTCATGCCCGCCAATTCTTCCCCAGCAGCAATGATTCCCCGAAACATTGCCGGATCAAGCGCATTCATCTTGTCCGCTCGCGTAAGGCGGACATCAGCAACATGATTTTCAACGGAAATAGAAACGCGGTCGTTCATGCAGGGCTCCTGTTCAGTGCAAATTCTACCAGCGGCAGTTGGTCATTACCAAAATACATTCTGGTTGTGTCGACAAATATTGTCGGCGACCCATAACCACCGCGCGCAATCACCTCGTCGGTATTGGCGCGCAACAACGCCTTAACTGCGTCGGTTTGTGCGCGAACAGCCATGGCCGCACCGTCGAGGCCAACTTTGTTTGCAATCGCGACAAGTACGTCTGGGTCATCAAGATTTTCCTGCGCGCCGAAATAGCTTTCAAACGCGGCTTTGGTAAACGCTGTAAGCGCCACCTGATCATCGGCCAGCGTGCATGCCATGCGCATCGCGTTAATGCTTTTCGCAGGATGATAAATGCTTGGAAAGTTGATCTCGATTCCCGCCAGCGCCGCCCAATCGCGCATAACACGCCAACTGTGCTTGAACTTGGGACTATCTGCCATTTCTCGCGCGACATAAACCGACGGATTTACCGCGTTGAATACGCCGCCGACCAATATCGGTCGTAATCGAACTGATGCGCCAGTACGGGCCATGACGCCACCGAGATTATGAAAGGCGATATAGGTCCATGGACTTGAAAGATCGTAGAAAAATTCAATGCGTTCACCACCCATGTTGCTCTCCGTCTATCCCGGAAGTTCATAGCATTGCCGTTGGCTTATTGAAGCAGATAAAACCCTGCTAAAAGGAAAAGCGTTTTAGGTTCCAGCTTTTGTCCGCGAATTTACACCGTTTGTCGCAGTTATACTCAGCCTTTGCCTGTCTTAATTTGACTTTAACCATAAGGGGGCACAGGGGTGTTGGCGGGAAGACGCTGGGGCGGATGGGGACAGGGTCGTGGAAATAGCTTCTTATGTTTGATGACAGAGAGACACGGCTTTCTGCAGCGGGTTGGGACAGCGCAATAACGCTTCCCGATGCTATCATCACGCCGATGCGCCATAGTCCCGATACCCGCGCTTCCGGAGCAAGCTGGCGTGATCGCCTTGCCGCCATCGATTTTGTGCCGGACCTGGGCGAAGACATCGGTTCTATTCGCTGGTTTCGTGGTCTTGGCACGTTGACAGCTTTAAGTGTCGCCGCGCTCGCACTTCTTCCTGAATATGGCCCAATATATGGCGCGCAGCCTTCGATGCCTACCGAGGCAGAGTTTGAAGAAGCCCGCGCGCAGATGATTATGCCAATCGCTTACGGTAGCGATAGCGGTAAACGCATGGCCGCGACTGACGCTGTTGTCGCACTGGCCGGTAGTCCGGAGCGTCCACGTATTGAGCTTTCTGCCTCATTGGGGCGCGGTGATAGTTTCGCCCGCGTTTTGCAACGCTCTGGCGTCGGCGGTAGCGAGGCGACCAGTGTCACGAATATGGTTTCGAGTGTCACCGCGTTGTCCGACATTGAACCGGGCACAGTGATTGACATCGTGCTTGGCACGCGGCCATCCAAAAATCAGGCTCGACCGCTGGAATCGGTTGCATTTCGCGCGCGCTTTGATCTCAATCTTGAAATCAATCGTGAAGGCGGTAGCCTCAGACTGAGCAGAAAGCCGATCAACGTCGACAACACCCCGCTGCGTATCCGTGGGACCGTTGGCAGCCAGGGCATTTACCGTTCGGCGCGCGCCGCCGGTGCGCCGGCACGCGCGATACAGGATTATCTGAAAGTCATCTCGGGGCGGACATCTTTATCGTCCATCCGTCCAACTGACGAATTTGACATCATTATCGATTACAAGCGCGCTGAAACCGGCGAAGTAAAAGTTGGCGACCTGCTTTATGCCGGTGTCGATCGTGACGGAAAATCCGCCATCCAGATGTTAAAATGGACCTTGGGTGACAGCAACCAATGGTTCGAAGCTTCTGGCGTTGGTGAATCTAAAGGGGCGCTCAGCCGCCCCGTTAACGGCCCGGTCACGTCGGGGTTTGGCGGCAGACGGCACCCGATTTTGGGTTACATGCGCATGCATAGCGGTCTTGATTTCAAGGCAGGCTATGGCCAGCCGATCTTTGCGGTAACCGATGGTGTCGTCGCTTATGCGGGACGCAAGGGTGGATACGGCAATTTTGTGCAGCTTAACCATGGCGGTGGTCTTGCCAGCGGCTATGGTCATATGAGCCGCATCGCCGCACGTTCGGGCAGCCGCGTGCGCCGCGGGCAAATCATTGGCTATGTCGGCTCCACTGGCCTTTCGACTGGCCCGCATTTGCATTATGAGCTGTATCGCAACGGGCGCGCGGTTAACCCGATGTCGGTGAAGTTCACGCAGCGCGCGCAGCTTTCGGGAAGTGACCTCACGCGGTTCAAGGGAAATCTCCAGCGCTTGAAATCCGTCAAGGCAGGCGCAGCGCTCACGCCGTTGAAGACTGCGCCGAAAAATGATGAAGCGCCAAAGCGTGAAATTGACCGGCTAACACTGCGTGACAGCCGAATGCTGACCAGCGGATAAGCCATTGAGGAACGGGCTTATCGTCGCTAAGTGGTCTGCATGAACGATATATCTTCTTTCCCAAACAGCCGCCTTCGCCGCACCCGTTTAACTGGCTGGAGCCGCGCGATGGTCCGCGAGACCATGCTATCTCCTGCCGACCTGATCTGGCCGTTATTTGTTACCGAAGGCGAAGGCATCGAAGATCCGATTGCAACGCTTCCTGGCGTATCGCGTTGGTCAGTGGACCAGATTGTGATGCGCGCCGCCGAAGCGATTGAATTGGGGATACCCTGTATCGCTTTGTTTCCGAACACGCAGGCTGATCGCCGCACCGACGATGGTGCAGAGGCGTTTAATCCCGATAACCTCATGTGCCGCGCTATTCGCGCAATTAAGCAAGCGCATGGCGACCAGATCGGTGTGCTGACTGATGTTGCGCTCGACCCCTACACTTCGCATGGGCAAGACGGGCTGATCGACGATGAAGGCTATGTGTTGAACGATGAAACGGTCGCCGTGTTGGTCGACCAAGCCGTCAACCAAGCTAACGCAGGCGCCGACATTATTGCGCCAAGCGACATGATGGACGGCCGTGTCGGCGCGATCCGCAAGGCGCTGGAAATGAACGGGCACCATAATGTCCAGATCATGTCCTACGCCGCCAAATATGCGAGTGCCTTTTACGGTCCGTTCCGCGATGCCGTGGGTTCACGCGGCCTGCTAAAGGGTAACAAGAAATGTTACCAGATGGACCCAGCCAACACTGACGAAGCCATTCGCGAAGTCGCGATGGACATTGCCGAGGGCGCGGATAGCGTCATGGTAAAGCCTGGCCTGCCCTATCTAGACATCGTCCGCCGGGTGCGTGACCGCTTTGATATACCCGTGTTCGCTTATCAGGTGTCGGGTGAATATGCGATGATTGAGGCCGCAGCCGCCGCAGGTGCTGGCGACCGCGACGCACTGGTGCTGGAAACGCTCATGGCGTTCAAACGTGCTGGATGCTCAGGCATACTAACGTATCACGCGGCATTGGCTGCACGTCTGCTTAAGGGGTAATGCATGAACGAGACTGAGGCACGCAGCAGCCGCGGGTTATTCCTGCTAACCATATTAACCGGCAGCTTTCTGCTCTTCCTCGTCCAACCCATGATAGCCCGTATGGCCCTGCCCCGCTTGGGTGGGGCACCCGCCGTGTGGAACAGCGCAATGCTGGTCTATCAAGCACTTCTACTTGGCGGCTATGCCTATGCGCACCGGCTGTCGCGTGAGCCCGCCCGCCGTCAGGCGATTATACATATAGCCCTGTTTGCAGTCGCTCTTCTCTGGCTTCCGCTTGGCCTAGTAGACATGAATCCACCGGCAGATGGTTCACCCATTTTCTGGGTGCCTTGGTTGTTAGTCGCGTCGATTGGCCCGCTATTTTTTGTCGTGGCGGCACAAGCGCCATTGATGCAAAGATGGTATGCAATTTCGGGCAACAAAGGGGAGCCCTACGCGCTTTACGCCGCATCAAATATCGGCAGCTTTGCTGGCTTGTTGACCTATCCGCTGCTGGTCGAACCCTTTGCCGCCATTTACAGCCAGAAATGGTTGTGGAGCGGGATTTATTTAGCTCTGATGGTGTTGGTCAGCATTTGCGCGTTTAAGGTTTGGCGCGTATCCGGCAGTCTGTTTGCCCGCGCAGAGCCGGAAGAAAAAACAGAAAATATCAGTTGGGGCCGCCGGCTTTATTGGATCGCGCTGGCGGCTGTTCCGTCTGGACTCATGCTGTCAACGACATCGCATTTGACGACAGACTTGATGGCGATGCCGCTTCTATGGGTCATTCCCTTGGCCATTTATTTGTTGAGCTTCAGCGTCGCGTTTGCCGACAATCAACGCCCCGCATATTGGATCAGCCGCTTTGCGCCTTTGGTGATGGTGGTGGCGGGTGCCTTCATCTTTTTGCCGGGCAGCAAAGGGGCAATTAATGGCCTCGCCGCGAGCCTTGGCCTGTTGTTCACAGTCGCCGTAGCGTTGCATAACGAGATGTACCGCACGCGACCGGCGCCAAGCCAATTAACTGGCTTTTACCTCATGATGTCAGTCGGCGGTGTCGTGGGTGGCCTGTTCTGCGCAATCATTGCGCCATTGCTGTTCAATTGGACGTGGGAGCATCCATTGCTTATTTTGGCAGCAGCGCTGCTCTTACCAAAGATCACGTTGATACCAATGGACAGGATGGACGGCAAAATACCCTATGTGATGGCTGGATTCGGCGTTCTTGCGTTGGTCCTCGGGGTATTCGGGGCGATTTCCGAGCCCGATATTATATCAGTGACCAAAGTCGTCATTGCCTCGGTCGTTATCGCACTTGGCGCGGTAGTCGCTGGCTTTCGCCTGCCCTTCCTGCTCGCTATGGCCGGACTACTGACGCTTAACGGAGGCTATTCAAACGCGCAATCAAGCTTCGACGGTTCGCGGATGCGCAGCTATTTTGGGACGTACACAATCAAAGCAACTGATAGCGGCCGGGTACGGTGGCTGACACATGGCACGACCATGCACGGCATGCAGTTGCTTGATAACCCCACACTTCCGATCAGCTATTATGTACCGAATTCAGGCATTGGCAAGGCACTTACCAAGACGCCGGAACTATACGGTAATGGCGCCAGTATCGGCATTGTCGGTCTCGGTACCGGGACATTGGCTTGTTATCGTCAGCCCGGTCAAAAGTGGCAATTTTTCGAGATTGACCCGTTGATGGTGGAAATCGCGCGTGATCGGAAAGCCTTTTCTTTCCTCGAAAAATGCGCACCTGATGCGCGGATCACCCTTGGTGATGCGCGGTTGACACTGGCTCAGGTGCCAAAAGATCAGTTTGACGTTCTGGCGCTTGATGCGTTTTCGTCGGATGCCATTCCAATGCACCTCCTGACGCGCGAGGCGTTTGAAACCTACGGCCGTGCGCTCAAACCCGATGGCATGCTGATCGTTCATATTTCGAACCGCTACATTGACCTTAATCCAGTGGTGGCCGCAGAGGCAAAGGCGAATGGCTGGACCGCGGCGCTGCGGCACGACAGCCCAACCGAGGATATGGTCGATAAAGGCGCTCGGCCTTCCCTATGGATTGCACTAAGCCGGGATCCGGATAAGCTCGCCCAACTTACCGGCAAGCTCGATAAGAAAAAAAGCCCATATTACAATGCTGACCAATGGCTTGAATTGGAATCGCCTGCGAATGTTCGCGCATGGACAGATGATTATGCGTCCGTGCTTCCGCACCTGACTTTATGGAAAGACTAATCATGCACCTGCGCCACGATATCAGCATCATAACGCTGAATGGCAAAACGCCGCAAATCGACGACAGCGCCTTCATCGCACCGGG
>JAZKGS010000106.1:15932-18890 GCA_040385805.1 Pseudomonadota bacterium
GCATTTGTAGGCCTATCCGCCACGGTGATGAACGGCGCAGTGATTGAAAGCGATGCGATGCTCGCCGCAGGCGCCATGCTGACCCAAGGCAAACGCATCGAGACGCGGCAATTATGGGCCGGGTCGCCCGCGCGCTTTGTCCGCGAACTTGATGACGCCGCAGTCATGGGAATGCGGCTTGGCGTTGCGCATTATGTTCACAACGCCAAGCTGCATGCTGCTGCAGCGGCTGCCGCTTAAAACTTCGCCCGGATCGTGAAACGGCCGTTAATCGGTGCGCCGGTCGAGATGTTGTTATTGTTATGCGCGTCCGAATAATATGCTGTGTCGAGCAGATTTTCGACGTTCAGCTGCAGTTGCAACGCATCACTCACATCATAATAGAATGCTGCATCCACCCGCGTGAAGGCTGGCAACTTTGTTGTGTTCGCTGACGTCCGGATCGCGGCAAACTGGCTTGACTGGTGAATGATGCCAAGGCCGCCAGCAAATCGGTCGTTGAAATCATAGCGGTTCCACAGGCTCGCCTGATGCTTGGGAACCTGGCCGAGGCGCACGCTGTCGTTGCCCGCCAAAGCCGCATCCTGATAGCTATAGCCACCATGCACTTGCCATGCAGATGTAATCTTGCCAGTCGCCGCCAACTCAACGCCTTGCGTGCGTGTCATCCCGATGTTGATACTGGAGAGCGGGTTAAGCGGATCAGGCGTGGTGGCATTACTGCGCTCAAGCTGAAACACCGCTAGCGTCAGATTCAGATTGGGCCGGACATCCCATTTCGCGCCAAGCTCGTAATTTGTGAATTTCTCTGGCGCAAGATTTTGCTGCGTTGGACTAAGCGCGAGAAATTGGTCGCCCGAACGCGGCAAGAACGACTGGCTGTAGCTTCCGTAAAGCGAGATATTTTCTTGCGGTTTGAAAATCAGACCGAGCCGGGGGCTGACCTTTTCGTCCTTACGGGCAAAGGGCCGATCAACGGCTGGGAACAGGTCAATTCCACTGATGTCGAAACTGTCATAGCGCAGGCCAGCAACGACATCGATATGGTCGCCAAAGCTGATCTGGTCCTGCACATAGGCAGAGAAGAATTTGACGTCCGACACTGTGTCGCGCGCCAAAGTATTGAAAGCGACGGTCGGGAAGATCGGATTGGCAAGGTTTAGTGACGCGTTCGACAGCGTCCCGTTAAACCGGCGGTTGGCCGATGTCTGGTCGCCATATTCGGCGCCCAAAAGGATCTTGTGAGCCAAGGGTCCAGTGTTCACGTCCCAAACCAGATTGGCCTGCGCGATGAAATTCTCCCGCGTGGTGGGGTCGCTATAGGCAGCCAAAGCGACAGTGCCGTTCTGCGCAGTCGCTGCACCATTGGCGAAAACATTGACATAAATTTTGTCATAATCACCATAGAGCATGGTTCCGCTAAAGCTCAGATTTGACGACAACTGGCCATCAAGCCGTAGCTTTGCAATCTGTGCCTCAAGCTTCGTGCGGTTGGCGCCGGGGACGCCGAAAAACTGGTCACGGTATCCATTGATTGGACGGTTAGGCTGGCCCGCCCCAGAGGCAATCGAGGGGATGCCACGGTCGGTGGTGCGGTCGTCATTCACATATTCATAGGACAACCCAAGTTTCCAAGCGTCATTGAGGTTGAACGCGACATAGGGGTTCCACGCATAGCGTTCACCGCCAACAAACTCGCGATGGCTATCCAGATTTTCGTAGACTGCATTGATGCGGACGGCCGCTTGGTCGCCCAAGGGGGCGTTCACGTCAGCTGAAACATCATAAGCGCCAAAGCTGTTAATACTCGCTTGCCCTGCGTAAATGAAATCATCGCTCAATGGGGATTTTTGGACGCGGTTGATAATGCCGCCACCTCCGCCACGTCCGAAAATCAGGGCATAAGGGCCTTTCAGAATTTCGACCCGTTCGATGTTATACAGGCCGCGATAATATTGCACGTCGTCGCGTACGCCATCGAGGAAAAAGTCAGCGGTCGTGTTTTGGCCGCGCAAGGTGATCTGGTCCCGATTGCCTTCGCCTTGCCCCACGGTTGTACCCGGAACGTAACGCAAGATGTCTGCAAGCGAATGGTGCGCCTGATCGTCCAGCTGGTCGCGGGTCACAACGTTGATAGTCTGTGGAATATCGATCAACGGCGTATCGGTCTTTGTGGCTGTAACAGAGTTGGTTGCAAGATAACCATCGCTAAGGCCGGTTACGATGATCGTCCTACTGTCGTCATAAGCCTCGACGTCATATGCTGCGTCCTCTGCAAAGGTGGGAACTGCAAAAATACCAGCGGACAATAATGCAAACAAAGACACAGAATTACGAAGCATGATGAACCTTTTCGTTTTATTGCGAATGACTCGCAACTCGATTTCCGGTCACTATTGAGAATCGTTCTCACATGCAATTGAAAATTGTAAAAAACGCGTGATTGCTTTTGCATCTGGGCGAACCTGTGCAGTATCGCAGCCTTACCAGAGGAGATTAATACCCATGCACGCAATGATTTGGCACAATCCCGATTGTGGAACCTCGCGAAAAACGCTGGCCATTCTTGAGGAAACTGATGGCATTACCGTTGAGGTCGTCGAGTATCGCAAGCAACCCTTCACGCGCGAAAAGCTTGAGCAACTGTTCCGTGACGCTGGCCTGACCCCGCGCGAAGCATTGCGTACACGTGGTTCACCCGCCGAGGAACTGGGCCTCATTGATAGCGCATCGTCTGATGATATTCTTAACGCGATGGTTGACCACCCAATCCTAGTGGAAAGACCATTTGTCGAAACGGAAAAGGGCGCGCGTCTTTGCCGACCTCAAGAGACAGTGCACGAGATATTGTGAGCCGCTTTATGCCACTTCGCGGCGTGGCCTTTTGAAAAGTTCAAGGCTGTCGGCAAACACCATAGGCCGTCCAAAATAATAGCCCTGGATTTTCTTGCAGCCCAA